>CBDUIU010000636.1:0-3250 GCA_965367335.1 uncultured Saprospiraceae bacterium | reverse complement strand
AATTACATTATTGTCAAAACGTAAACTTGGGTTTTGACAAAGAGCACCTGATCCTCATCGGCGGTACACCAATTGAACTACGCGGACAATATGATCAATTCCAAACAGAACTCTTACGCAATCCTAACATCGTTAACGCAGCGGCATCTTCCCGCGTACCTCCCGGCCGACTCAGCAGTTCACTTGGAACGCGTCCAGAAGGTGTGCCGGAGGATCAACGCAGAGGTATGCAAACCGTCTGGACAGATTATGACATGATCGAAACGCTGGGATTTGAGATCGTTGCCGGTCGTTCCTTTTCCCGGGATTTTCCTTCCGATGCACAGGAAGGGTTTATCCTGAACGAAGAGGCCGTAAAATCCTTAGGCTGGACCAACGAAGAAGCGATCAATAAAACCTTCGGAAGTTCGGAGATCAGAGACTGGAGTAGCGGGCAGTGGGAAGAACGCGATGGAAAAGTGATTGGTGTGTTAAAAGATTTTCATTTTGAATCGCTGCGAGAAAAGATTGTCCCAACAGTCTATTTTATAGCGCCGTACATGGCCTGGAATTATGTGATCCGTATCCAGCCCGGTGACATTCCCAACACCATCGCTTTTATCGAAAAGACCTGGAAGAATCGAAATCCTGATCTGGACTTTGAATACACCTTTGTCGATGAAAATTTTGCGACCTTATACAAAACAGAAGAGCGGCAAGCCAAGCTATTTGGTTTGTTTGCGGCCTTTGCTATTTTGGTTGCTTGTCTTGGTTTATTGGGCCTCGCTTCGTTTACCGCTGAGCAGAAAAGAAAAGAAGTGGGGATTCGAAAGATACTAGGTGCGTCCAGTATGAACATCTTATTTCTACTCTCCAAAGAAATTACCTGGCTGGTAAGCATTGCCTTTGTTGTGGCTATCCCAATCGCCTGGTACCTGATGAAATCCTGGCTGGCAGATTTCGCCTATCAGATTCCATTGAGTGCTTCCATCTTTTTCTTAGCGGGATTGATGGCCCTGGCGATTGCCTGGCTGACAGTGGGCATTCAGACAATGAAGGCAGCGCTGGCAAATCCAATGGAGAGCTTACGGCATGAGTAAAATAATCTGGTACAAAATCAAAAAATAAAACCTGTTTAAGTAGCTTAAACAGGTTTTATTTTGTAACTAGCATAAGCTTATATATCCGAACTAAGCTAGTCCATATTTATAACGATCCTTCCTGTATCTCATTAGTCACTCTGGTCCTCCAAAATCACCTGCCATGTCTAATGCAACTATTTTTACCCTCATATTATTAACCCTATTTCTAACCTCAAATTCCTGTAAGGATGATGACCAGAATCCAAACCCAACGGTCATCAACGAGGTAACAGGCACCGTAAAAGATGAGAATAATAATCCTTACGCCAATACCTTGGTTAAGCTTTTCAATGGCTCCACCACCTTGGAAACTCGTACAAATGCAGCAGGAAATTTTAGTTACGATCTGCAAAGAACCGGTGATTTTCAAATAACCATTATTCCGCCTTTAGCAACAAAAGTGACTTCCCAGGACACGGTTAGTGTCAATGTGCAAAAGGATGTCGAAGCAAATATTAATTTCACGATTCAATCACCCAGTCTAAGTCCCAATGTCATTCTCGGCCCTGTAGATATTTTTGGGGAGGTCAGAGACCAGAATAGCATGATTCCTACTAGTCCGGATGAGCCGCTTTATGCCAGAAATGTATTTGATCCACCTATTGGACAACTCACACCAATCAAGCGACCAAGCAGTCAACATGTTATTCTTTCCGAATGGAAAAATGCGCAGGGAACTATTAAGGTCAATTGTACGGGAAATGCGACTACCGTGAATTTGGCATTACAACACATGATCCCTAATGGCACGTATACCATCTGGCTGGATTTTCTAAATAAAGTTAAAAAAGTAGGTGAACTTGTCAACCTAAACACTGATTTAGTGACCATCGAACCTCTGGGCTCAGGCACGCTCAATGTGGTACGAGCAGGCAGCGATGGCTCAATCAATACCAGCATCAATCACTCGTCTTGCGTACTTACCAGAGAGGTCGCACTGGTCATGATCGTTGATTATCATATTAATGGCAATACCTTTGGCAGTGGTCATATTCCGGATGCAGAAGATGTAAGCCATCTAATTGTATATTTTCAATAATTGCTATTTTGCATAATTCGGTTCCGTCTCCCGGTCTAAAGGAGGGATGAAAAATAAATCATAATTAGCCATTTGAGCACGAAGCGTATGATAAGTATAATCTGTTGGTAACAATAATTCTCCGGTTGCAACTTTAGCCTTAAGCGCTTTAAGGTCTATGACTGTCCATTGATCTTTTTTGCCAAACATTTGCAGGGAAAAATCAATGCCTTGATCTGTACGTTCGGCCCAATAGTCTTTGATGGTTCCATCTTCTTTTTCTTCAAAACGATACGTACATCCCGTACTGATACTCTGTGTCCCATTTTTCTGAGCAAGCATTTCCGTTAAATCGCCAATATCATAAGCTGCCAACTGCATTCCTTTACTGGTATGCAGTGCGCCCATTTTAACAAACACTTTGGGCTGTACTTCCTTTTGAGCCTGATAATTATCCAAAAAATTCTGACGCATATAGTTGACGCGTATAAGATGAGAAGAGCGGCTACGTTGCAGGTTTCGCTCATAAATATCCCAGCTAATCCTCAAATCCTTAACAATCTGCGCACAGGGTTGGTTAGCTAGCTCTGCTTCTGCTAAGAATTGACGAATTGTGGGATTGTTTTGCAAACTATCAAATAAAGGAAAGCGCGTTTCTTGTGCATCTTTTTGATATAAACGAAGCAGGATCGGTTCAGTTTTTTCTTTCAATTGTTGCAAAGCTGCATGTTCATTTGACAGTCTGATAATTTCGTCAAACAAAAAGAAAGCTGAGGTGTAGTATTCCTGATCCAAACCCCAAAGGTTATAATTTAACCGGCTTGCTTCTGCTAACAAACTCGCATCCTCTTTACCGTCAAAAAAGGGAATAGGAATATCCTCTTCTTCCGGGAGATAATATTGGCTGTTGAATGCATATAGCTGATCAACCACCTGCTCGGGTTGTTGAGCAAATCGATGCAATACCTTGGCAGAATGGGGGCCCACCTCCACGGCAAAATGGGTATATCCTGCTCTTGATGCCTCTCCTAGCAAGGTCTGACAAAGCGTCGTCAGCTGATGAGACCCATGGTATTCTCCGAAAACAAAGAACTGAGACTCGGCTATGTAA
>CBDUIU010000635.1:0-3256 GCA_965367335.1 uncultured Saprospiraceae bacterium | reverse complement strand
CTCCCCCGGAGGCTTGCAAATTAGCTGAGCCATCACAAAGACCACATCGTGCATCTGTAATAGATATAATTTCCAAATTTATCGCAGCAGGCTCATTTACAATAAAGCTATTCGTTTGGGTGCAACCGTTTGCATCTGTCACAGTAACATTATAAAAACCAGCCGACAAGTTATTTACCTGAGGGCCTCCCGAAATTCCATTAGCCCAATCATACCAATAAGGAGGTGTACCTCCAGTTACGAAAATCACCGCAGTGCCATCATCGGAACCACTGCAAGTTGCATCTGAGGCTGAAACTGAAGATTGAAGCTCGCTGGGTTGGTTGATGCTAAATTGCCCGGTAGTTGTACAGCCAATTGCATCCGTGATCGTCACCGTATAATTGCCTGCGGGAATATTATTGATGGTAGCTGTAGTTTGACCTGAAGGATCGCTCCATAAATAAGTATAAGGTATTTGGCCGTTAGTGACCGTGACAGTAATACTTCCATCACTACTATTAAAACAAGAAACATCCAAGACAGAAACATTACCAATGGTCGGCGGGTTATTACATTGACTAAAACTTTCAAATTGAATGAGACTTATAAAACAGCATAGAAGGGTGTAAAATTTGTGCATATAAAAGGGGTTAGCGAGTATGAATAAATAATGAAAAGCCCTTAATAATGGATAGCCTGGAGTAAAATTAAAGTCAATAGCAGAAGTTCGGACTGTGATACTGTCTATTTATAAGGTATAAAATACTGGCTACTGTCAATAGGAATTGGGGCTAATTTTCAATTCAGACATAACAACATACCAGTAAATCACAACAAGTAATTTACAAATTAATATTTACAATTAAATCATAGCGCAATCAGCACGTTCGGGATGTAAGGTTAGCACCTTACGGTCAGGCATTACAAGGGTACGTCAATCAGCTTACAGTAGTTGTTGAAAGAAGTATACGTGATGTAAAATGGGATGAGATTTGTTGTCAGGTTTTTGGATAAACAATTAAAGGGATAAAAGTAGAAAGGGAATCTTAGAAAAGTGGAAAAAATTACTAACACTCATATGAAATTGCGTTTTGTTTGAAGGCATAATACTTCCGCAATAAGAGGCTAGACATTGTAAAGAAATTACAATGGAAACGGTCCAATTCAAAATGATTCTCTTTATGGCGATAAATTAACAGCTTGCTCGGGTGAAACGGTAGATGCTTACTGTTAATTGGCCTGATTTTACTCAAGCTTTTGCTGAAACGATCGCAAGTGAAGGAATTAAAAAGTGAATCTCTTCCCTACGTAATGTAAATGTAGAAAATTAATTTTATATTTCCAAAGTGTAAAAATATTTATTGTATAACTACTGTTTTATTTTTGTCCTCAACTCAACATTTTCAATTATTCTCGTTAGGTTGTTCTTTTTCTTCCGGATACTCTACCCTCACATGATTGATACTCCGAAGGGTTTTTTTAAAAGCAACTTTGCTTAACTCCAATTCACCAAAAGACAAGGCAGATTCCTTCAGCTGTCCCATATTTATTTTTCCCGCTATTATTTTATCTACAAGCTGATCAATATCCTGACCTGTTGGATTCTTAAGACTCTTTGAGGCGGCCTCTAATGAATCCGCGATCATCATGATAGTTTCTTCTTTAGAGCTTGGGCTTGGTCCTGGATAACGAAACTGAGCTTCGTCTTTTTCTCCCTCTTCATTGCCTTCAATATATTGCCTGTAAAAATATTCTACTCTGGTAGTACCATGATGGGTCCGAATAAAATCAATTATTAATTTGGGAATATTTTGTTTTTTAGCCATTGCTATGCCATCAGTCACATGGGCAATTATCACTTTAGCACTATCCAACGGACTGAGTTGATCGTGCGGGTTTTCTCCACTTTGGTTTTCGATAAAATAGGTAGGATTGTTCACTTTACCAATATCATGATATAAAGCAGCTACTTTAACCAACAAAGCATCTGCACCGATTGCCGTTGCTGCAGCTTCCGAAAGATTGGCCACCTGCAAAGAATGCTGTAGCGTTCCAGGTGCTTCCAATGACAGTTTTTTGAGTAAGGGTCGATTCATATCAGACAACTCAACTAATGTAATCGCTGAGGTAAACCCAAACAGTCTTTCTAACAGGGGTATTAGTGGATAAGCTAACAGGGTAAGAAAAGTATTGATAAAAAACCAATTAAATACGGACCAGTCTGTATTTAAAATTGTTCCGTCCCGTACTAATGATAAGCCCAAGTACCCCAGCCCGTAGGCAAGAAAAATAAAAATGATCGAGAGAAAGAAAGAAGACCATACTCGAATTTCCCTGGTAGATAATACGGCCACAATTCCAGCCAGCATTTGTAAAAAGGTAAATTCAAACCCTAAAGAACTTAAAAAGCTCGCAATCAAAACAACTACCACATGCGTAAAAATGGCTAGCTCATCATTGAAAAAATTGCGAATGACAAGCGGGACAATACAAAAGGGAATCATGTAGGCACTAAGCGCCAGATTGCTTTCAACTACATAAACCAAATAGCTATATGCTACTATCCATAGAAACATAAATAGTAAGCGCCGAAAATTAGAAAATATATAGCTGGCATTATACTGCAGGTATAAAAGAAAAACACCAACAATCAAGCAGGTTAATAAGAAGTAACCTCCAAGTACCCCCATAAAAGATTTTCGCTCTGACACTTGGCCTTCATAGGCCTTTTGGTAGGAATAAAGCGTTTGGTAAAGGTCATCGGTTACAATACCATTTTGCGGGATAATCAGTTCCCCTTTCCGCACCATACCGCTGGTACGGGAGATGCTTGCTAACTCTAAATCTAATAAGCGCGATGTTAGCGTATCATTATATAACAAATTGGGTACAAATACATCCTTTAATAATGGTATTAAAAATTCTGCTTCACCTAGCCCCGATGTAAAAAGGGAATCGGTTACCCAGGAACGAACATCGCTAGCCTTTGGAATTGTTTGAACTGTTTGTCGATTAGTGGAATTGCCTCTCCGAATATTGATTACAAAGCTATTCTCCTTCCCTTCATGCTGCGGTGCCAGCTCAATGATGCCTCTATCAAAAATCCGCTCCATAAACTTTAAGCCATAACTCCGATAGACATTCGGTCTTCTTGGTACATCTTTGTATTGATTACCGGACTTGATGTCTGCCAGGTATTGATCGAAGCGTTGTTCAAACGAAGTTTTTTGCTGACGCGCAATTTCCGGATGAATTTCGTACACCGGAGGAAATT
>CBDUIU010000634.1:0-3259 GCA_965367335.1 uncultured Saprospiraceae bacterium | reverse complement strand
AAACCACAATAAACCAAAATGGGTGAGCACCGGGCTTAACATTTGTTAATTAATCCAGGTTGCGATGCTTGAATTGTAGAGAGAAGAAAGACAGATTTTGCAAAAAATAGTAAGAGACTGTTTTAAAACCCCTCACTGGGTTTTTCACCGGCAGCAGAGGTTTTAAAACAGTCTCGAAGAAGCACTCCTTTTAATGAATTACTTTTTCAACTGCTTTCCCGAGCGGATCCTGGATAGCGTAACCGGAGATACCTGTAGCATGGAGGCGATATCTTTCAGAGGAGCTACCTGAATAAACCTTGGGAACATATATTCGATATAGTGATAATTTTTCGTTGCATCATTGGCCAGTAAATTGACAAATACGTCAATCAGGGTAATGTGTATCTGCTCGGTCAGATTAATGCCGAACAAACTCCAATTCTTTGCTTCTTCGTACAATTTATAAAGGTTAGTTCTCGAGATCATGTAGACCTCCGTATCCTCATAAAATTGTAAACTGAAGTGAGAGGCATTTTGATGGACAAAACTTTTGTATTCCGTTATAAACGTATGTTCAGGTTTCATCCAAAGGGTTTGTTCGTTGCCTTCGGCATCATAATAAAAGCACCGGGTAATGGAGCTTTCCGCAAAAAATAAATATTTGGATACCTCACCTACCCGCAAGATCAGGTCTTTGGCCTGGAAGGTTTTCTGCTCAAAAAACTGAAGACCGAATGCGAGATCTTTGGGCGTAAATGCACTATTGTATTTTAGTAATTCTTGCCGGATAAAATTTTCCATTTCATCTTTTGATTTGTCGCTCTTAATTTTAATCTAGGAACTAGCTTAAAAATGGTCAACTTCCATCATTTCACCTGGCAATAATTTTCCCAGCGTGATATCTCCAACGCGTATCCGGATTAATCGTAAGGTTGGAAACCCGACGGCGGCACTCATTTTACGGATCTGTCTGTACTTACCTTCGGTCAGGGTAATAGACAACCAACTGCCTGGCCGATGCCGGTCTCGAATGGCCGGTTGTTGGGCCCAGGGGTTTTGAGCAGGATCTAATCGAACAACCTGACACGGCAAAGTCGTATACCGTTTACCTTCAATGCGTATGCTGACGCCATTCATTAATTGCTCAATGGCCTCAGGGGTTATTTCGCCATCTAATTCAATATAATACTCCTTTTCAATTTTTTTACTTCTTATTTGCTCACTCACCTGACCATCCGTGGTCAGTAACAAGAGGCCTTCCGAGTTTTCGTCAAGCCGGCCAATGGCCATGGTGCCTTCCGGAAACGAATGGAGTTCTCCCAGCAACTTTTTATTTTTTCGTTTGGTCTGATTGTAAACGAATTGCGAGAGGTACCCCCAGGGCTTATGCATTATAAAATGCCGGTGTTTTTGCATGTTCCCAACTTCTATCTGAATGTTCTACTCTTAAGTTTTTCCTTTGCCTTTTTTTTAACCTTAGTGGTGCAGCCCTGTTCTGAAAGTTTTTCTAAAGTCCCTTTTTCAATCTCAGGGTGATCCATTAGCAGGTTTTGGATTTTTCGGTTGCCATTAGCAATGATGTTGGTGATCAACTCAGGGCTCAGTCCGTTTTCTGTCAATTCAATTCGGTAGGATTCGGACGGTTGGTCGACCACCCCTCGGTTTTTTAGGATCCGGGGGTCTTGATACGGAGGTAGCTGTAGCATCAACTGTTCTAATTTATCTACAATTTCCATCCTGCTTTTACTCTCAAATGTTAAATAGGGGTTTTCCCAATCAACATCTATATTCTGGGTATTGGTTTTTGGATTGAAAATTTCGCAGGTATTGAGTACCAATAAAATAAATCGTCCCTGAGGATCTCCTTCCGGCCGCCAGGAAAGGTCTATTAGTCTGTTTCCATGTTCGTGATGTAAAGATAAAAGGCTGGAACCGGACAAGGCATGGATCGTTTCTTCGGAGGGGTCCACTTCATTAAAAGTATTCCAGGTCACTTTCCAACCGGTTTCTACGCGTAGGGGCTGTTTTTCTTTAACCATCTATGCTGACTTTTTTAACGGGTGACAACGGATGCTATCTATTCTATTTCCTCTTCATATCACGAATTAACTTTCGCAGTACTTTAGCATACTCCTTATTACTGGTTTGGCAGAGTATTGCTTCTAATTCTGCCAATGTATATGGTTTTGCATATTCATTACTCCACTCTTCATAAGATGGCTGCACTACATCCGGACCTCCTTTATGATGATTTTGGACGTACGCTTTAGGAGGGACAGGCAATTTTTCTTCACATGCTTTTGAGCAAGCATTGATCAATAATGGTAATACGTCAGTTCCGATCCTTAAGGAAATCCATAATTGATTAACTTCCTCATAAGTCATTGCTTTTTGACAAATGCTACATGTAAGTTTTTCCCCTTCATACCTGACTGGATTTTGTGTCAAATCGGGAAAAGGACTTCTGTGTTTATAATTACCATACAATGCTCTCGTACTAACTCTACTATCCTTTAAGTGCTTACAGTAGGAAATTTCATAAGGGAACCAATGTAAATGATAAGAGGTGTAAGGATCAAAATATTCCAGGGATTCCATTTTACCAATTTCTGGTGGGATCCTCTTTAATTGACTTCCAACTAACAACACTTTTTTTACTTTCTTTAATTTCCGAATAGATTCAGGTAAAGTGTAGATTTGCTGGTACAACTCTTTTCCCAGATATTCAACTGGTGAAAATTTTTCACTCCCCTCATCAGCTATCTTATCTACATATTCACATAGCTTTACCCATGCTTCAGATGATTTATCCTGAAAATCATTTTCAAGATTGGAGAGTTTATTTTCGAATTTAAAATTCATAATTTTAATTTATTGCACGGCAAAGAGAAGCTGGGTGGGTATCTGGTGATGTGACTTGCTTACTTGTTTTCAAAGGTCTAATTGAAGTCTAATTATTCACTCATTTCTTTACCTGGTTTTCTG
Source organism: uncultured Saprospiraceae bacterium (assembly GCA_965367335.1). GTDB lineage: Bacteria > Bacteroidota > Bacteroidia > Chitinophagales > Saprospiraceae > CBDUIU01. The sequence goes on along the minus strand of CBDUIU010000634.1, from coordinate 292 downwards.
CAAATTCGGCATTTTTCTACAAAATTCCATACCCTTACTTTTACACTTTTCCTTCTTCTGCTTTTTCTTTTTTTAAGAATGGGCTAATTGGATTTTTTGATTTGGCCGGTAATGTATGCGCCTCGAATGGACATTACGCTTATCAAAGATAAAGTATCAGAGACAGTAGTCCACTTTTGGGGGATGAAAGCTCCTAGCCGAAATTTGCAATTTTGGCTTGTATGGTCAGCACAAATAAGACTTGGGTTACTATATTTTACATACTGAATCCGCCGTTTCAAACGTCGGATAG
>CBDUIU010000633.1:0-3259 GCA_965367335.1 uncultured Saprospiraceae bacterium | reverse complement strand
TGCGTTCTGGCATATTCATACCCCTGGTGTTCGCCCGGCGCTTTTTGTACATAAGTAGAGGTCTGAAAGATAGGCGTCATAATAGCCCCGGTACTTGGATCAGGTTCGATGCCAGCATGGATGGCCTTGGTTCCGAATTTCATAATTACAAATTTTAAGTAGGCGTTTGCCTTATTTTGGGTAGTAATTTGGTGGGGGAAAATTGAGCTGCAAAAGTATGAATTTTTACAAGCAAAGCATAGGTAAGCGAAAAAAAGGACAAGGAATTACTTAAACCGGAAGAAAACAAAGGTAGTAAAATGATCAAGGGGCAACCTAAGTTATAGATTGCCCCCTGAAGCGGTAAAAGCTAAGTTTAAACTAGTGACTAGTTTACAGACTCAGATAATTCTTTACCTGGTTTGAATTTCACAACATTCTTAGCAGCGATTTTAATTGCTTTTCCAGTTTGTGGATTTCTACCTGTACGAGCTTCTCTATGAGAGATAGAGAAAGTACCGAAACCAACGAGACTTACTTTGTCACCGTCTTTCAGTGTTTCACCGATAGAGCTGAGGATAGTGTTTACTGCCTCAGAAGCCTGAGATTTTGTCAAATTAGCATCTTCTGCTATTTTGTTGATGAGATCTCCTTTGTTCATTTTAATAATGGTTTTGATTTTAAAATTGGCACAAAAATATGTGCTTATTCGAACAATGCAAATGTTTTCAATTAAAACTTACCGCAAAAGTACAGAAAAATCAAGGGTTTCAGCGGATTTCTTCTAACTTAATATAAATTTTTATCCTTACCTTGCATTCAATTCTACATACGTTGTTTATCATTGAAAAGTTTGAACTTTAACGCGCAAATTGGCGCAAAAAATCGGAAATACATGAAAAATCGTGCTTTTTTAGTCTTTTTAACATTTTTATTCACCTTTTCTATGATGAATCTCACTTCTTGTAGCAAAAAAACAGGTTGTCCAGTGAATGAAAGCGTACACGTAAAGACTGGAAAAAACGGTCAATTTTCTAAAAAAAGAGGCAAATCTAACCTTTTCCCTAAAGGAATGAGGAAAAAGAAAAGCCGTTAATGATTAGCCCCTTTAATATTTTCTCCGCAAAGATACGCATTTTTTATTAAAAACAAACGGATTGTTGACATATGTGTCAACAATCCGTTTGTTTTTGTGAATTTCTGATCTGTACTACCCCTTCCTATCCATTGCCTGAATTAGTCCTTCACCTACAAGATTAAAGGAAAGGACAGTTAAAAAGATAGCTATCCCAGGAAAAATTGCTAACCACCAAGCGGTGAATTGTAGACGAGCCTCGTTCAGCATACTCCCCCAGCTAACTTGATCAAGTGGAATTCCTAAGCCAATAAATGATAAAAAGGCTTCCAACAGAATGGCGCCTGCAATTCCAAAGGCAATACTGATGAGTATAGGGGTCAACGCATTGGGCAAGGCATGGCGGAGCATGATTTGCCATTCCTGCAACCCAAGTGCCTTCGCAGATTCAATGTAGGCGAGGCTCCGTATCCGCAAAAGTTCAGCTCGTACAAACCGGGCGATATTCGTCCAGGCAATCAACCCAATAATAATCATAACCGTATAAATAGATGGCGAGGTTACTAAGGCCAATAAGGCCAGGATCAATAATAGCCCTGGGATGGAATTGACAATTTCAATCAGGCGCATGATCAATAAATCAACCGGGAGGGAAAAACGATGTCCTAAAACAGGAATGCGATTCAACCATTTAATTGGTAAGTTGACAAGTATCATTACGCCCAGTATGATCCCCCAGCTGATTAGCCATGAGCTACCCCCTCCTTCAGCGAGTTCATAGCTTCTACTTATAAATCCAAAAAAGACAGCTAAAGAGGCCCCTAATAGATTAAAGAATAAACGCGCGCGGGATATCCGTATTTGTTCATCTCCAAAATATCCTGCTAGTGCGCCTAAGCTGATGCCGATCAGTGCGGCCACAAACATCGCGACTATCCCTACTGAAAGTGCTATTCGGGTACCATGAATCATTCCAGCCATCACATCCCTACCTATTTGATCGGTCCCCAGCCAATGGCGAAACCGATTACTCTCGATGTCTTGTTTGGCAAATGGACTGAGGTATCCGGAGTTTTGGCGATCCTGTGAATAAGGTGAATATGGAATGGGCGGATAAAAGACAACTTCATAAGGGTGTTCTTGCCAGTCCGATTGAAGGAATTGCGAATCCCATTTACTAACCCCAGCATTTACCAGATAGGATTTAAATATCGGCCAGTGACTTTCTCCGGCAATCCGGCAATAAATCGGTTTTTCATTCGCAATAAAATCTCCGAAAACAGCGACAAAGGCCAGGGCCATAATTAAGCGTGATGCCCACAAAGCCATTTTATCTTTCCGAAACCGTCGACGTACAACCGACCAGAAGTTTTGTGAACTTCCTTCGGAAATACCTTGTTCGATTTTTTTTTGACGGTTGAAAAACATAAATGAGTTCGTTGTACAATTAAATTTAAAACGCGATTGTCAATCATTTGCTTTCGTGAAAATCACCCGGGGATCAGCCCAGGTATAGAGGATGTCTGCCAGTAAATTACCTAACATGGTGAGTACGGCTGCTAATACTAAAATAGCAAAAACGACACTCCAGTCTTGTGCGCCAATCGATTGAATAATGAGCAGCCCCATACCCGGAATGTTAAATATTAATTCAATGACTAATGAGCCGGCGATAGTGGCCGGGAGCAAGGTCGCAAATATAGTGATCAGCGGGAAAAGTGCATTGCGAAAGGCATGTCTCCAGACTACTTTGTTGGGGCTAAGTCCTTTGGCTCTTGCCGTACGTACGTAATCACTATTCAACACCTCAATCATTCGTCCGCGAACCTGTCGACTAATAAAAGCCAAGTTGTTATAAGATAAACAGATAACGGGTAATATCAAGTGGCTGAGTCGGATTTGGAAAACCTCCCATAAACCGGCACCGTAAGGCACCCGACCTAATCCGATGGAAGGAAATAAATGTAGTTGATATTCAGGTGAGGTGAGAAAGATGACTGCGAGTGTTGCGATCCAAAATACGGGCATCGCATAGAGCATAAATAACCCTAAAGTGGTGAAACGATCAAACCAACTACCGGGGCGACGGGCAGCGCCTACTCCAAGTGGAATAGCTAAAAGGAATGAAACAGCAAAAGATAATAAATTCAGCCTGACTGTCCAGTACACTGCTTCCATGATCTTTGAAAAAACCGGACGACCGGA
>CBDUIU010000632.1:0-3260 GCA_965367335.1 uncultured Saprospiraceae bacterium | reverse complement strand
GGGATTGACAGACCCTACTTATGCCAGTAATGCAGACCTGGAATTTATTCCTAATATGGATGGTTTTCCAAATGGTCGTCGACTGGAAGATGATGTCACCCGGATCGAATTACAGGCTGTAGCTGGTGTTGCACTGGCGGCGATCGGCTTGTGGTATGATGATTATACCGCAGGTGATGCGAACCCTGTAACAAACAATTTACTTAATGTATTAACCTATACAACCGGAGTAGAGAAAAATGATAAAGATTTTTCTACTTCCTTTCCATACCTGGCTATGCCGCATAGTGGTACCAGCGATTGTAGCGGAGACCCGGTTGATGGCGGAGGCGGAGTTGATCCGAATCAGGCTGACCTGGAATTGAGCATCACTACAGCATCTAACACGTACAAGATTTACGAAACCGTACCGTATAAAATCACGGTTACGAATAAAGGCGGTGGTGTGGCAACAGGTGTTTCCGTAAGTGCCGGATTGCCAGACGGCATGGTGTTTACCAGTCAGGCAGTGACCAAAGGAGATTATAATCTATTCTTTGAAACCTGGACGGTTGGCGTATTAGAAGTAGGTGAAAGTGCCACCCTTGATCTAACCTTGTTTACCCTAAAAGATGATGCTCCGATCACTAATTTTGTGCAGGTGCTGACTTCCGGTAAGGTGGACCCTGACTCCGAGCCAGGCAACGATACAAATCAAACGCCTGATGAAGATGATGAAGCCGCAGTTACGATTACACCTAGTGATAATTTAGTTAAGCCAGGTAGCAACCAGAGTCAACGTAAGTCTCTGAATGCGGTTGCCAACGCTCACTTATATCCAGTTCCGGCGACTGACGAATTAACACTAGAATTGGAAAGTCCAATCAGTGGCAATGTCGACTTGTTTATCTATGATGTTAGTGGTCGTGCATTGGATAAAATGCAAACCAATTTGGCAAAAGGTTTTAATCAGGTATCCTTGACTGTAAAAACACTACCTGCAGGAACCTATTTTATTTTTATCCCGGAAATCGATGGCTCTTTTATTCAAAAGAAATTCACTAAGAAATAGCTTTAGACAACTTTAAGAAAGTTGACGCCCTATGTTTTGAGGATACATGTTAATGTGAAAGCCGGACTTTTGTCTGGCTTTCTTTTTTTCATTCGACTACTACCTTCTCAAAGCCCCGGACGTATCCCCTTCCATTAAACTTAGCACATTTTCCAAAGACACCATATTTACATCCCCTGGAACAGTATGTTTTAGTGCGCAGGCAGCCGAAGCAAAATTCAAAACCTGCAGATCATCATCATAATGGATTAGCCCATAGATTAGACCAGAAGCAAAAGCATCTCCGGTGCCAACGCGATCTATGACGTGGGTAATGTTCAGCATTTCGGATTTAATATACTCCTGTCCGTTCCACATTTTACCCTGTATTTGCTGGTGGGAGGCGCTTAAGGAAGTTCTGGTTTTTCCCACTACTTTCTTAATTCTTGGAAAAGCGTCCATGAGCCCTTTTGCTGAAACCCGGAATTTACACTCTAAATCACCAATCCCGAACATTTCACGAATACCACGGCGGCTGGTAATGACAATATCACAATTTTGTACCAACTCCGGCATAACCTCTTGCATGGTTTTTCCATAATTCCACATGTTTTGGCGCGAATTAATATCCCCCGAAACCGTTATCCCCATGCTGTTCGCTGTTTTAATGGCATCAAGACAACACATGGCCGCTCCTTCAGAAATGGCAGGGGTGATCCCTGTCCAATGGAACCAATCTGCGTCTTTGAGGACATGTTCCCAATCGATCATAGCCGGTTCTATCAAAGAGAAAGAAGATCCTTCCCTTTCATAAATGACAACGCTGGGCCTATGCACGGCACCTTTTTCGAGAAAATACTTGCCCAACATGTTCCCGCCGTATATAACATGTTCAGTACTCAACCAATGCATCCGTAAAAATTGCGTGGCCGCCTTGCCAAGCGCATTATCTGGAAAACGGGTTACATGGGCTGCTTTCATACCAAGATAAGCTAATGAGATGGCCACGTTTGCTTCACCCCCTCCGTAAACAAGATCGAAAGAGGTCGCTGCCGAAAATTTTGCATAGCCGGGTGGGGACAAACGCATCATAACTTCCCCAAAGGTGATCACTTTTTTAGGCATACTAGTAAGTTTTGGTTGCAGTGGTCCAGAGTTATCTGTTTGACGATCAAGTTGATGCTAAGGTATTAAAAATGATTGATAGTCCAGCTATAGCTATGGCATAGTTCTGTTGGATCGGGCCCATAATTTTCTTCGGATGTAGGGTTCTTAAAAGTAAATAGTATCTCAAAAATACAGTTGTATTAGACAGGCGTAAGTTAGAAGATTGAAAGCATGGAGGTTGTTAATAATATTATTTAAGTATATCTTTGCTACGTGCGATTACGGAATACCATACTGACCCATACGCTGCTAACGATCTACCTTTTGGTAGTGGTGGATCATAGTGTCATCCATGTACATGGTAAAACACTGGATAGTTTTACTGGGTCTTCATCGACACACCAGCATGAAGATTTTCATACAGTCCATCACGATCATCATTTTCATATCGGGATATTCCATTTTCTAGGTCATTTATTTGAAAGCATCAATCATGCGCATGACCTGGCCGATAAATATTTAGTCGTTTTTCAAAAGGCAGGAACGAAAAAAGTTGTTGTCAGTAATCCTTCTATTGTCGCTTTTTTTGAGAAAAATGATTGGATCTTGTATGAGGTAGATGCTGAATCGCTACCCGCCCCGCCTTATCACGTATCACTTTTACAAAAACTAAAACTTCCCGGTACACCTCTAAGAGCGCCTCCCGCTTTCGTCTGATCTTATCTTCGGGGCAGTCTCTTTGTCCCGTTCAATTCTTTTTTATTTTTAGAATAAAGCGTTAGATAATATGAAATATATGTATTTCTCTACCAGCTTGATGGTAGGGTTGCTAGTGTTAATGAGCAGTTGTCTGCACGAACATGGGGAAGATACGCATACCCACGACGACGAAACACACGCACCGCACGGACCCGAATTGGAGCCATTTTCCTTTACTAGATGGACAAAAAAATCAGAACTCTTTGTTGAGTTCCCGCCCTTGATTGTTGGTAAGGAAAGTCGCTTTGCGGCTCACTTTACCGAGATGGAAAACTTCAAAGCACTTTCAGCAGAGGAAGTAACGGTACGATTACGGGAAGGAACTCGAATTGTTAAAGAGCATAGCGTCACTACGCCATCTTCT
>CBDUIU010000631.1:0-3261 GCA_965367335.1 uncultured Saprospiraceae bacterium | reverse complement strand
AGGGGCTTCACAAAATGAAGTTACACCTAAAGGGTGGTAGTGCAAAGGTTGACCGAATTCAATTAACCTTGCTGAAAGCGCATCAGCTCACTCCAAAAACCCTCACTCAAAAAACGGATGGCAAAGAATGGAAGGTGGTTTGGTCGGATGAATTTGAGGGAGAGGGTATGCCCGATACCAGCAAATGGATCTATGATATCGGTGATTGGGGATGGGGTAATAATGAATTGCAATATTATACTGAAAACCGGTTGGAAAATGCACGGTTGGAAAATGGCAATTTAATTATTGAGGCGAGAAAAAATGATATGGATCAATTGTGGACCTCCGCACGACTGACTACCCGTGGGAAAGTTTCCTTTTTATATGGCCGGATTGAATTTAAAGCTAAAGTACCTGCACACAAAGGTAATTGGGCTGCCGGATGGACCCTGGGTGATGCGTATGTGGATGAGTTGTCCTGGCCTTACTGTGGAGAGATCGACATCCTGGAAAGTGTAGGTTATGAAGTAGATAATGATACGGGAGACGGAGTGGCTCACGCTTCAGCCCATACAGCTGCTTTTTACTTCAAAAAGAATAACCACAAAACCGGGATACTAAAGCTCAAGGATATTCATAATCAATTTCATGTCTATGCCGTGGATTGGACACCCGAGGGAATAGTGGCCACCGTAGATGGTAAGGAATATTTTACCTACAGTGAGACTGAACCAGAACTAGCCTGGCCTTTCGACAAGTCGCAAAATATCATCCTCAATTTAGCCATGGGTGGTGGCTGGGGAGGTGCAAAAGGAATGGATGACACCATTACTTCCCAAAAATTTATCATTGATTATGTTCGAGTTTATGAACGACAATAGAACTTGATTATTAGTTAAAATTATCTTCCAGTACTTACTTAAGCATCATCAGTGAAAATGTTTACTTCCATACGATCTCTATTTTTTTTAGTACTTGTTTTTACTTCAGTAATTGCATGTAATGATAGGAGCGATAATCCAGCTTCTTCCGAACTGGATGAAAAAGTAGAAGCATTGTTAAAGCAAATGACCTTGGAAGAGAAAGCTGGTCAAATGTGTAATGTCAGTTTGATGGCTTTGGCAAAAGGTGATTTTTGGGCGCGACGAGATACGGTTGAATTGGATACGGCAAAGCTAAATGACTTACTCCTGAAACACCATGTTGGCTCGATACAAAACTTAGGAACCTATCCATTTAGTCCTGAAGAATGGCGAAAAAATATTGCTCAGATCCAGGAGGTTGCGATGAAGCAATCCCGACTGGGTATCCCCATCCTCTACGGAATTGATGCGGTGCATGGTGCTAATTATACTGCCGGTTCAACGCTTTTTCCACAACAACTGGCCCTTGCCGCTACCTGGAATCCTGAGCTGGCAGAGACTACCGGTGCTATCACTTCCTATGAGATAAAAGCATCAGGAATTCCCTGGAATTACGCTCCAGTTTTGGATGTATCCAAACAACCGCTTTGGGGAAGGATCTTTGAAACTTTTGGAGAAGATACCTATCTCGCTACAATGATGGGGGATGCAATGATCAAAGGGGCGCAGGGAGATAGTATTGCGGCTTATGATAAAGCTGCCGTTTGCCTCAAGCATTTTCTTGGTTATGGCCAACCTGCCAATGGAAAAGATCGATCACCTACTTATTTACCCGAGCGGCTACTGCGACAGTATTATTTGCCACCGTTTGAATCAGCCATTAAAAATGGCGCATTGACCGTAATGCTTAACTCCGGTTCTGTCAATGGAATTCCTTCTCATGCCGATCACCATTTAATTACGGATATTTTAAAGGGAGAATTGGGGTTTGAGGGCTTTACGATTTCAGATTGGGAGGATGTGATTAACCTCGTTAAAACACACCAGGTAGCCAAGGATGAAAAGGAAGCGGTAAGAATTTCGGTAAACGCAGGCCTGGATATGTGCATGGAACCTTATGACGCTAGTTTTTCAACTTATCTCGTTGAGCTAGTTCAAGAAGGGGCCGTTGCACCATCGAGAGTAGATGATGCAGTACGTAGAATTTTAAAAGTAAAAATGAAGTTAGGACTCTTCAAACAGCCATTGACAGACCCGATTTTGTATGATCAATTTGGTTCGGAGGCATTTGCGCAAAAAAGTTTTGAGGCGGCCCGCGAGTGTTTAACGCTTTTAAAGAATAACAATGATTTTTTGCCTTTGTCCAAGCATAAAAAAGTACTGGTGACCGGAGTTGGTGCTCATTCTTTTAATTACCTCAATGGTGCCTGGTCAAGAACCTGGGGAGGACACGATACTGATTTTAATGACGAAGAGAAGAAAACGATACTGGAGGCTACTCAGGATAAAATTAGCAATACAAAAGTTTCCTATGTAGAAGGGACTGCTTATGAAGAAGCGATTAATATTTCAAAAGCCGTGCAGGAAGCACGAAACGCAGATTATCTGATTGTTTGTTTGGGAGAAAAACCTGCTACCGAAAAACCCAGTGACATTGAAGACCTCACCATGCCAAAGGTACAGTTAGACTTAGTAAAAGCATTAGCTAAAACGGGTAAGCCCATTGCCTTGGTTTTACTGGGTTCCAGACCAAGAATTATTAATGAAATCGAACCGCTGGTTGAAAGTATTTTGATGGCTTATTTACCCGGAAGTGAGGGCGGAAGAGCTATTGTAGAAGTATTGTTTGGAGATTTTAACCCCTGCGGAAAATTACCAATCACCTATCCTCGTCATACTGGTTCTATTTGGGCGTACGATCATACCAAAGCGGATAAAAGAGACGCGGGATTTGGGTTCGAAGCCTTTAATCCCCAATATGAATTTGGCTATGGGTTGAGTTATACCAGTTTCAAATATGATAAGCTGCGAATAGAGAAAGATACCTTTTTGGAGGACGAAGATATTCGGGTTTCAGTAGAAATCAGCAACACAGGAGATCGCGCCGGTAAGGAGGTCGTGCAGTTGTACTCAGCTGATTTGGTGGCGAGTGTTGTTCCTGCAGTAAAACAATTACGTAGATTTCAAAAAATAGAACTTGCTCCCGGAGAGACTAAGAATATCAATTTTACCTTGACTGAAAGAGACTTGGCATTTGTCAATCAAGCACAACAGTGGGTAACAGAGGCAGGTGATTTTAACCTTATGGTAGACACCCTTACCGTAAATTTTTATTTGAAGAAATAATATTGTCAGTGATCATACTATGAATTTGTAGATTGAAAACCATCAAATTATGGAAAAAATAATTTCAGAT
>CBDUIU010000630.1:0-3262 GCA_965367335.1 uncultured Saprospiraceae bacterium | reverse complement strand
AGCATAGTTATCATCTGGCGAAGAATTGTTTTCCGTTCTATATCCTAAAAAGTGGTAATTATAATATAGATTATTTGCTATAATTACTTCTAAAGCACGCTGTTCTTCGGCAGACACCATTTGGTTAACGATCGTATTATGGTTCATATGGATTTTGCCATCGAAGAAAGGACCACCATTGGTAAGCAAACGTGAGCAGTTATAAATCGTATTGTTTTCGAAAATGGTAATGTCAGGAGCTGCATCCAAACGCACCGGGAAGCCACCCCACTGAGAATAACGGACACGAGTACCATTCAAAAACACACAATTAGTCACGCTTAAGGTATCTGATGTTGGGCTCTGGACTCTAAGTGCAAAATCTTCCCAGTCCGTAATCACACAGTTATCTACTATTAAACCGGAACCGTTGGCATTATTAATAAAGACCCTTCCAATTTCACCATTATTATGCGTTCCGCTTAATATAACATTCTTGAGTGTGAACTTTCCTCCTTCATCGATTTGCATGAATTGTCTTCGGTCACCATTATCACCCGGTGTCTGCACTATGACCGGTGGATTAGCTTGATTCATAATCCAGTCGCCATCAGGTCCTTGGATCGTAACGTCGACTGTCAAATCTACACGGCCGTCAAAAGCATAAAACTTACCAGCCTCTACCGTATAAACACCTGGACCAGTTATCTGAGTGTTGATAAATTGATTAGGATCAAGTGGTGTTTGCGCATTTAAAACAGGGAGCAGTCCCCAAATCATAATTAGTGAAGTAAATAATTTTTTCATAATTTGTCTTTTGATAATTTTTAATGTTTAAGAAGTTTATTCGTTGGATTTGAGGATTACCCTCAAATCCAACTGCTTTTTATTAGCTAATGCAAGTTGTCACTTGCGTTGAAGAAGGTAAAGGGTAGAGCGTATGGAGACTGCTAAAAAGGAGGAAATTTACTCTATTTTAGCCTTGAAAACCCTTCTACGCTATACCTTCTACGCTCTACTTAGCCGGTCCGGGAACCCCTGATAACCTACTCCCCGGAAAGCAGGAGGGTAACTAACAACTCGAGTTAATCGGGTGTTTTCACAAACGAATAACGAAGGCCTACATCCACTGTTCTACCATAATATTGCAGGGAAGAAAGTTTCTGTAATTGACTGGTAAATGATCGATCAGGCGTATTAGTAAGGTTGCTGACATTCATATACAACTGGAGTCCTCCTTTAAACCATGGTAGTTTCTGGTAGGCTGTAAAATCCCAACGTTTATAGGCGTCAGTAAAAGAATCTAACTCATCATAAGTTCTATTGATACCCGTCAGAACATTGTCCGTAAATGCATAAGACAAGCGTGCTGAAAAACCACCGATATCATATCCTATTGTAAAATTGAAAATATCATCCGGTTGATTCGGCATGCTACCCATTCGTAGAGAATCGACAAATACGGTTTGCGCGAATGGACCGGTTCCATTTTTTCTGGAGGTTTGCAAGGGATAGCCGGTCTGAGATTGAATCTTTGTATAATTAACGTTTAAGACAATGCCCTTAAGGAAGGACGGTAGATACCAGAGATGTGTTTGCCAATCCAGTTCAAATCCTTTTACGGTAGAAGTAGCATCCAAATTAATCCAGGTATTAACGGCTGTTGCTTGTGTTTGGGTTAGATTAAACCGATTATTAATTGTTTCTGAATCTTTGGTTCTAAAGCTCGTTGTAACAATTAAATTGTCGATCTCCTTATAAAAAACACCGGCAGTAAGCAATCCAAGTTTATTCTTAAAGATCGAAGCATACACATCGTAGTTTTGTGCTATTGCCGGTTGTAAGGCAGGATTTCCCAGATCCAAGGTAGGCGTACTGTACGAATCATAATACATATAGGGTGAAACAGCACGGTAATCCGGATAAATAATACTTTTTGTGCTTGCCAAACGGACATCTAACCAATCAGTGGGTTTCACCCGCATTTGTAACTGTGGAAACCAGTTGGCCCCCTTAATATTATCATCACTTCGGGGCTCTCTTCTAAAATCCAATGGCAATTGTCCGTATCTTTCAGTATAGTTTGCATTGTAATTGAACTTAAAATTTTCGTACCGAATTCCAGGGAACAGCGTAACGTACTTTCCGATATTCACTTCTGCCGAAGTATAGAATGCATAAAGATTTCTGGTGTAATCATAATCATACTGAGTGGATTCTTTCACATCAATGGCATAGAAACCAGCTCCTTTTGCTAATTCTGTATATGTATGCATCTTGGCGATATCAGCCTTGTAAAAGAAATTATCAATTCCCGAATCACCGTCAAGGAAATCACCACCAATATCATACGCAGCATCTTCAAACAAAAAAGCTCTAATACCGTTGTTCTGATCAATGTTCTGTAGGCCTAGTTCCGGCCATAAGGAATCTTTTACCAACACTATAAATTCTCCTCCCAATTGATCTCTATCTGAGTCGGTAGCATTTTGTGTTTCATCATTATCTCTAAAGTTGCGAACATACTTACCACCAAGCTTTATCTTACCTGAAATGCCTTTCGACAGGCTAAATGGTACATTAAAATTGAGCGATGCCTCTTGAGCTTGTTCTGTAACATCCCTTAGTAAAGTTTGAAATCTCGTTACCCGCTTATCATTTTCACCATTTACAACCCGAGCCGCAGCTAACAACTCACTCGGTGTTACACTTCTTGGATCTGATAATGATGGTGTGGTAAAACCGGCTGCGTTTGAAGCAATTGCGATTTCCATGTTCAGATTATCACCTAACTGGTTTGAAATCGAATTTGAAACAGAGAAATCCATGCTAAAAAAAGAAAAATCAAATTGACCCTGCAGCGCATTACTAATGACCGTATTACTCGACTCTGAATCGCTTGCAGCTGCTCTCCATTGATTACCACTAAGGTTAAGATTATTAGATTGAGTAGTCTGTTCCTGAGCAAGATTACTGATGAAATTATTCATACTGATAGAGCCATTGCTAAATTGGTAGTCCAAAACTAAAGAACCACCCGTTCTCAGCCGGTCTGTAATTCTATCAGTTATACTTACACTGTTCAGGTCGATAGGAATGAACCCATCCTCTTCAATTGATATTTCATTTATCGCATATCCGGCACTTAACACATCTGAACTTCTATTATAATTGTCCAGAAAACCAGAAACCTGAACGCCAAACTTATCATCAAAAAAACGCTTACTTAGAAAACCAGTTGCCCGGTAGTTGTCATAGGTGTTTGCTAAGGAGGCATAACCAT
>CBDUIU010000629.1:0-3265 GCA_965367335.1 uncultured Saprospiraceae bacterium | reverse complement strand
ACGAGCAGCAGCATCAGGAATTGATGCTGACCGATCTAAAGCACGCGCTATCTCAAGCTCCAAGCCCGTTCGGTTGTTACTATGCCAGCTAAGTCCAATCAAATCATCAATCAAGCCATCAAGTCCTGGTAAACTTTGAAACTGACTTTTGTTAATGACTATACGGGCCGCACGTTCAGGGTGAAGCATAAAACTAAGTGTGTGATGGATCAACCCTTCTGCAGGTCCTACCGGGTCAAAGATAAGTCCCGTATTATGATTAAAACTTTCTCTACCGCGAGAATAACCGATTGGTTTAGGCGGAATTAACCTGAGAATATGTTCAGGAAGTAACAAGTTCTCAGGGTCAATCACCTTTAATAAGGCACGTATTGCTGCTTCTTGTTCTTTTCCTGGGATCATAGATATAGCTTCCTGACCATCTCCTTTAAGTGCATAAGTGTACTTAGCACCACCGATCAATTTTGCTACAGCTTCTACCTGGTAGCGTTGTGCCAGATAAAGCGGAACTAAGACTTCCTCTAATTCTGCAAGTGCTTCCCCGTCTCTTATATGATCTAAGCCAAAACGCTCCAACGCTATTTTTCTGACTTCCCCTAACCGATCTAACTCTTCTACAGCGTTAGTACCATTATCCCACAAATGAGCCAAAGGGTGAGCACTCCCGGTCGGCCGGGCATCCTGATCTGAAATCATCAATAGTCCTGCTTTGATGTTTTCATGGATCAATGCTTTTAATGCTGTTGTCTCATCTATACCTTCAGGAAAATCTTGATATCCATAACGGATACAACGCTTATCCCACATTCCAATACCTTGACTGTAGGCTTCGGAAAAATCTAGTTCTCCATCGTCAGTAAGTTGAATATAAGGATGTGGGTAATCCATTACCGAAGCCCGGCCATTGACACTAGCGGCAAAATTATGCGTAAGCCCCAGCGTATGCCCAACTTCGTGTGCAGAAAGCTGCCGAAGACGGGCCAAGGCCATTTGAGTCGGAATCTCTGTATCGGCTTTTTTTCCTTTGAAAGGAGTAGATAACCCCTGAGCTAATAAGAAATCCTGGCGTACGCGTAAGGATCCCAAACTAACGTGTCCTTTTATAATTTCACCTGTCCGGGGATCCGTAACCGTTGAGCCATAGGACCACCCTCGGGTAGATCGGTGTACCCACTGGATAACATTATACCGTATATCTAAAGGATGTGCATCATCCGGAAGCATCTTAACCTGAAATGCATTTTGGTAACCTGCAGCTTCAAAAGCTTGATTCCACCATAAAGCTCCCTCTAGCAAAGCGGAACGAATAGGTTCCGGAGTACCTGAGTCTAAATAGTAAATTATAGGTTTGACAGGCTCACTCATAGCAGCCTTAGGATCTTTTTTTTCTAATCGATGGCGGGTAATGAAGCGCTTGATCAAGGATTGTTCTATGGGGGCGGCATAATCAAAATAAGAAAAAGGATAGTAACCAGAACGTGGATCGAATGACCTGGGCTTATACCCTGGCTCTGGTAGTTTCACAAAAGAATGATGTAGTCGTAAAGAAATAGACTCCGGACTTGGGCTTACCTTTAGCACATGGGTTCCCTTAGGTTCTCCTTTAAACGTGAGTAAGGATTCAAATTCTGAATTCTTTGGAAAACTCTTCGTAGCAGGTAAGTAGACTATTGAGCGGCTAATATCTAAAGAATAGTTGCCTTGTTCAGCTTTCTTTAATTGTTGAGTTACAAGATGTGCATCGTGTAACAAAAAGTCTGTTGCATCCACTAAAAGTCGTTTACCACTAACTTTTTTTACCTGAAACCCCCATAAAACAGATTGAGCAAAGGCTTCAGTCACTGCTTTATGTTCGGAGGGATTATCGGTGGTTGCGCGATAATTATAATTAGGCTGTATCAGTAATACTTTGGGCCCGCTCCTGACAAATTTAACAATGCGCGTTCTTCCTAATTGCCCTCTATCCAAACCAATATCATTGGACCCAAGTCCAGCCGCTAATGAATTTACATAGAGGAACGCTTCGTCCAAACGAGCTACTTCTAACCATATTTTTCCTTCTTTTTCATCCCACCAAAAATTGAAATACCCCTGATATGCAGTCATATCCTTGGTAAAGCTCAAAATAGGGTCATTATTTAAGGATAGATTTCCGGAAGGAATATACGCTTGAATGGAAATAGCGATGCAGCAATAAAAGCTGCATATAAAAATTATTTTCATATATCCTCAGAGTTAAAGTTTTAAAAATTTGAATATAGACGGAAGAATAATAACTTTCTTATAACTCAGGATAAAGTTTTTATGCCTTTATTTCGAAGGTCAATAATAACCAAAAAAGCGCAGCTCATAAAGAAAAATGGCCCTACTTTGTCCACTTCGAGTAAATCATTGATTAATAAAAGGGCATCTATAATGATTATACATAATAAACAAGCCATAGCCAGGTGGCGCCAGAATACTTCCTTAGTTTGAATATAGATAAATTGTCCCATCACAAGCGTTCCTAAGTTAAAGAGTAAAAAGATGAGCAACCCGGGAAAACCTTGTTCACACAGTGTCATTAAATAATAGCTATGAATACCCGAATGTTCGGGGTTATCACTTACATAGGTCTCGAAACTCGTGACAGTATAGCTTTTATAGTAAGTATAAAAATTACCCGGACCAAAACCTGTGACTGGCCGTTCTACGCTCATATACACTCCTGCAACCCAGCGATAAAAGCGCTCCATGGTAGAAATATCTTCTCCCTTAACCGTGGCTGAAACCAGATTGTCGAAATTATGATGGGTAATTGTTTTCTCGAATTCAGGAGCGTACTCCAAGTAAGTATTGTTTGTAAAAAAATAAATCGATAGCAAGATAGCCGCGGCTGTCGCTAATCCGATGGCCGGAATTAACAACCGAAACCGGATTACCCAATAAGCTAACGGCGCGATCAATAGACAAACATAGGCTGCCCGGGTATAGGTAAACCAGACACCTATTAGTACAATGAGCGCGCCCACAACGATCATTATCCACCGCAGTGATCCCGGGGAATACCAATGCCGGGCAAACCAGACAAATGGAAAGAATAAGACCATAATGGCCGCATAATTCACATGGTTTCGGTAAAAGGGGTCTAATATTGCATTGACCTTCCCAAAGTCAAAATTAAACTGGGCATGGCGTAACAGAATGATCACTACCGTAATGATCAAAGGGGTGAAAATTAACCAGAAAAACAACCGTTGTGTTCGCTCTGAAGATAACATATAGG
>CBDUIU010000628.1:0-3275 GCA_965367335.1 uncultured Saprospiraceae bacterium | reverse complement strand
TGCATTATTGAAGGAGCAACCCTGAAAAAAGGAGATTACCTGTATACACCTCCCAACTTCAAGCACAGTGTCAAAACGGAAACAGGTTGCATTTTGTACTTTATTGTACCAGAAGAAGTGGAAATCATTAAATAATGTGGCTGAATAATAGAAAAAAAGTACACGGCTTGCAATCTAGCATGAAACGTTAGTAAGCCCTTCTCGGGCTTACTAACGTAGTTTCAAATATCCAACCTTGCAAAAATCTCTGCAACAATTTCCTTACAGTAAAATAAATTTGTACTTTCAACCATCAAAAACATGCTTCTGTTTTTAAATTGAAAAGTGGTTTGGGTCGGACGAAAAATCAGCCTTTTGAAGAGTGTCTGTACGGCCTCTCTTAATCTGCAATGAGGACAAAAATCAATCATTAATAAAAAATTAAGGTAACAAATGAGAAAGGTGAAATTGCAAATGCAGATGTCAATTGACGGATTTGTTGCAGGGGAAAATGGCGCAATGGATTGGATGATCTGGAATTGGGATGATCAGTTAAAAGCGTATGTCAATCAAATAACGGCGCCAGTAGATTGTATCATTCTGGGAAGAGTACTCGCTCAGGGATTCATTCCTCATTGGGCAAAGGTGGCAACTGACCAAAACAATCCGGAAGTGGAAGCTGGTAAAAAATATACAGCTACTTCTAAGGTTGTATTTACCAAAACGCTGGATAAATCAGCATGGGACAATACGGTTCTGGCCAAGGGTGACCTGGTAGATGAAATTGCTAAATTGAAAAATCAGGCAGGTAAAGATATCATCGTTTACGGAGGTGGCAGTTTTGTTTCCAGCCTCATCAAAGCGAATTTGATAGATGAATACCATTTCTTTATAAATCCGGTCATCGTCGGAAAAGGAATGCCCATATTTCAAGGTGTTGAAGAAAAGTTGAACCTGGACTTTGTGCATTCCTATCCTTTTGCATGTGGCATTACGGTAAATAAATATAAGAAGCAAGAAGAACAATAAAGCCTGTTTCCGATCAGGGATGGTCATCAAATATGAGTCATCCCGAAAAATATTTATTTTTTGGAGCAACGCTTCGATCTATTTCGCCTTTAATATGATGGTATGGTATCGAGGGCATCAACCCCATAAACCAGTTTATAAGTTTATCTCCGCCTTCGGCAGATTGGTTTATCTCTTTGCTAAAGCAAATTTGGGGTTTATCACTTAGTTCGTATAAAACCCCATCAACCCATAAACTAATTTGATATGCAAGAAAACATAAAAACACTAGACAATTACTTAGACAACCATTACATACACCGTAGCAATTGGTTGAGGGCGGCCGTCCTTGGGGCAAACGATGGCATTTTATCTACTGCCAGCCTGGCCATTGGTGTAGCGGCAGCAAGTGACATGAGAGACCCCATAGTATTAGCCACCCTTGCAGGTTTAGTAGCTGGTGCTTTATCTATGGCCGCAGGCGAATATGTTTCGGTGAGCTCCCAAACCGATGTGGAAAAAGCAGACATAGAACGCGAAAGACAAGAATTAAAAGAAGACCCTGAAATGGAATTGCAATTATTAGCGATGATCTACGAAGAAAGAGGATTAAAGAAAGAGACCGCATTAACGGTAGCCAAAGAATTAACGGAAAAAGGTGCATTGGAAGCCCACATAAGAGATGAATTGGGCATTAACGAAATCAGTCAAGCCAAACCCATTCAGGCAGCGCTTGCTTCAGGTGCTGCATTTACGGCTGGTGGAATATTACCTTTATTGGTTTCTCTCTTTTTACCATTAAAAAATATGGAATATGCGCTGTATGGTTCTGCCCTTTTCTTCCTGATTATCTTAGGCGCATTAGCTGCCAAAACAGGCGGCTCCAGCGTATCAAAGGCGATTATTAGGATTACCTTTTGGGGAACCGTTGCGATGGGATTGACTGCCTTAGTCGGGTATTTATTTGGCGTAAACGTTTAAATTATTAACAGAGTAGAACGAATAGCAGCAGTTGGCGGAAGGATACAAGGTAGCGTTAAGATACTCGAAACTATTGCTGTTTATTAGGAAATAAAAACAGAAATGTGTTAACACCAAAGAAAAAAATATTGGGCATTACAGGTAGCACGAAGTCCCAATCAACGAGTTTGTCAATTTTGGAATTGCTACAGGAAAAATATAAGGATGAAATGGTCCTGCAAATCTATCATGCGATTGGTGAACTCCCGCATTTTAATCCTGAACTGGAGCATCAATTACCCAATTCAGTCCTAGAGTTAAGGGAGCTGATTGAACAAGCTGACGGAGTTTTGTTCTGCACCCCTGAATATGTTTTTAGTCTTCCGGGTAGTCTTAAAAATATGATAGAATGGACGGTATCGACGATGTTATTTTCAAGTAAACCAGTGGCAATGATTGTGGCTGCGGCATCCGGAAAAAAGGCTTTCGAATCACTCAGTCTTATTTTAACAACCATAGAGTCTACCCTGCCGGAGGCTTCTAAATTGCTGATTCAGGGAGCAAAAGGAAAAATTAACAATGATGGTAAAATTGATAACCAGGAAACCATTTCCAAATTGGACCGCGTGATGTCTTCATTAATGGAAACAATAGACAACCCAAATCGCAAGCCTAGCAAATATGAATAATTTAAAGAAGTGCTTAGATAATAACAATAAAATTTCGATATTGTATTTTTTAAACCACATCAATCAAAATGAATTTCACGATTAGATTAATTGAAAAAGAGGAATCAGATAAATTTTTTGAATTAATAGAGCGGAATAGATCAAGGTTGAAGAAATATTTTCCCAACACGGTCAGGGAGGTCGGATCAAAAAAGGATGCAGCACACCATTTACTAGTCAGTCATGAACAGATGGAAAAGAAAGAAAAATATCTGTTTGGTTTATATTGTGAAGATGAATTGATTGGATATACCAATGTCAAAAATTTTGATTGGGAAATCCCAAAGTGTGAATTAGGTTATTTTATTGACGAAGCATATGAGGGAAGAGGATTAATGACAAAAATGGTAAAAAATATTTCTGATTATTGCTTTGAGGAATTAAAAGTGCTCAAGGTATTTCTACGAATCGCTAAAGAGAATCAAGGAATTATAAAAATAGCGGAGAGAACTGGATTTATAAAAGAAGGCTCGCTGAAAAAGGAATTTCGCTTGGAATCAGGAGAATTGATAGATGTTGAATATTACGGAAAAATTAATGAGGCCAGATTCTCACAATAGCCATTCAAAAACTTTGATTACTTGAAATTGGGGGAAGAGG
>CBDUIU010000627.1:0-3281 GCA_965367335.1 uncultured Saprospiraceae bacterium | reverse complement strand
GAAGAAATCTGTTGAGCGGACCACTGCTCTTTCGGAAACTCCTTATATCGCTTCAAATAATCTTCATACTTCAGCTTGACTAGCTCACCGGATTCTTTATTAGTTAATTCGTAAAACAAGACTTTTACATTACTCGCAGATTCCTCCTCTGCCTGCTTCTGGGAACGCACATCATTGCCAACATAAAACGGGCGGAAATCGATATGCGGAATATCCCAAACATAATTACTCATGCTGTATACCAAACTTGCAACGGTCAGAACAGCTAATGAGATTTGACGGGTTTTACTGGTAAACCACTGGTGCATATCCCGATGCTTAAACAAAAAGTAGAATGCCGGTAACATTAAACATAGATCTTTGAAAAAAGAAATTTTAGGCTCCAACGTCAAGAAGTCACCAAAACACCCACAATCTGTAACCCGCATAAAGTCTTTATTGTATTCTCCCCAACTGGAAAAATCAAAGAAATTTGCGCCTTGTGGAACGTAGCCTGTCAGGAAGGTAAAGCCTGTGAGGAAAGTAAAAAACACTAATACAATGAAAAACAACCAGGCTGTAAGTTTGGGCTTCGTTCCCGTCACCAACATATAGCCCAAGATTAGTTCCAGCACAATCATAAATACAGAAAACCAGATTGCATAAGCAGCCAATACAGGAAACATCGGTGCAATAAAAGATATCCAGGTTTCCGAAAAAGTAGATTCAAACTCTGCAAAATATTGTTCCATCTTGTAGGCGGTACCCAGGGGGTCAATCGCCTTAACCCAGCCAGAGAATAAAAACCAGGCTCCACAGAAATTCTGCAGATAGCTCATTAGCCAGCTTTTTCTCACTTTGAATACATATTCTGTGATCAAAGTAAGGATTAACCCTGCAATTCCAATGTAAATGATTAGTGTCGTTAGTGTCATGTGAAATGGTCAATTAATTAAATGTTGATTTTATGTTTACGGGTTTTTCCCGAGATTGTTAAATCGCCGCAAATATAAGTGAAACAAAATAAACGGATAATTGCTTAAAAGGCTGTTAATGAGATGTGAATAATTGTTAACGACATTTTTGTCCAGGCACTTAACGAGTAGCTGTTCATCCCCAAACCATAGTGTTCTCAATCCCAAATTCCTATCTTTGCCACAATGAAAGATGCCTATCAAACTATTGCAGCACCTACCACAGGTGAATTTCGCGACCGAGGGTCGAAATTCCTTGCGTATGCATATGCTATCCAAACGGTCGATGAGGGGCAGCAACGCCTCGAAGAAGTACGAAAGCTGCACCCTAAAGCCCGCCATCATTGTTATGCTTACCGACTCGGCCTTGATCAAAATAATTTCCGCGCAAATGACGATGGAGAACCTTCAGGTACGGCTGGCCGACCCATTCTCGGGCAAATTGATAGTTTTGGACTGAGCCATGTCTTGATCGTAGTGGTCCGTTATTTCGGAGGCACCCTACTCGGCACATCGGGATTAATTAATGCTTATAAACTCAGTGCTAAGGATGCCTTGGAGCAAGCAACCATTGTAGAGCGGATCATCGAAGATGTCTTTGAAATCACCTTCGATTATGCCATCATGAGCCAGGTGATGAATGGGGTGAAAAAACTAGACTTGCAGATTGTTCTGCAGGATTTCGGTGTGATCGGGAAATTACAGATAAGCATTAGGAAAAGTGAAGTAGACAAAACCTTGTTGCAACTAAAAGCCCTGATTGGCGGAATGCGGATAGAGGAGGTTGATAAAAAAACTAAGATAGAAGGCTTAAAAATAGTAGCGATTAGTGGCGATTAGCAAAGAAGCTAGCTATGCTTCCTTTCCGAATCAAGGCTATGTCTTTGCTGCTACCGGATGGATTAGAAAACTATATTCTTATAGTGCTGAATAATTACAAAAAATTTAAAGGTTCTTTTACAACTACTTAAAATTATAAAAGCCAAATCCAGCATTTTGGCCTCAAATAATAGCAGTTTTACATTAAATAATTATCTACTTAATATTTAGTTTACATACCGCCTTTCTTTTAATGCTAAATTAATACAACAGTGATTTACGATTAATTTAAATAGATGACTTTTGCCTTGTAAATAATAAGTAATTATTAATCGCAGGTAAATCTTCTTAAAATGAAACGAAATCAACCAACCTGGCGCATTGTTCTTTTCTCTGGATGCTTTCTATTATTAAGTTTTGCTACTTTTGCTCAAGTACAGGCTCCGCAAGTTCAGCTAAAGTATGGCAAAGGCCTAAATATTGTTGCAGCGGATTCATCCATGGCTTTAAAAATTGGTTTTCGCTTCCAAAGCTTATTCAATTCAGAGCGCTCCTTAGCAGATGATGGTGAATGGGAGTCCAGTTTTTTAATTAGAAGAGCTCGTTTGAAATTTGATGGATGGGCACTTAGCCCTAAGCTAGTATATAAGGTAGAGCTGGCCTTGTCGAACCGGGACTTGAAGAGTTCCAGTGATTATGATGAAACCAGCGAAGCTCCAAAGATTATTTTGGATGCGGTGGCAAAATGGAAATTTCATAAGAACTTTACACTTTGGGTGGGTCAAACTAAATTGCCTGGTAACCGAGAACGTGTCGTATCTTCTCAAAAACTACAGTTTGTAGATCGGTCCTTAGTAAACGGTACTTTTAATATTGACCGGGAGATGGGTGTACAATTGAGGAGTAAGTGGAATTTAGGAAATGTCGTATTTAAACCTATGGGTTCTCTATCCTTTGGTGAAGGTAGGAACACGACCATCGATAACGTCGGTGGCTTACACTATGTGGGGCGGGTCGAGTTACTTCCTTTTGGAGAATTTAATAGCAAAGGCGATTACTTCCATTCGGATTTGAAAAGAGAGCCGAAACCGAAATTGGCCATTGGTGCATCCTATAGTTATAATAACGGAGCTGCTAAGCAAAAGACCACAGGTAGATTCTTAGTTGATGAAGACGGCAATTATCTTCAACATGATATCCGCACTTACTTTATCGACATGCAGTTCAAATACCAGGGACTAAGCATCGCAGCAGAGTACGCCAACAAATCGATGGTTGGTATTCCGATGAAGGATGGTTTAGTTGAACGTAATTCATTGGTGGATGCAAATGGACGCAGTTATTATACAGGAAATGGACTTAATGTTCAGCTTGCCTATTTATTCAAAAATAACATTGAAATTGCGACGCGCTACACTAAAATCACACCTGACACAGAGGTCAGTTTCACCGGAACCAAAGAATACACCTTTGGTTTATCCAAATACATTGTCGGACATAACCTTAAAG
>CBDUIU010000626.1:0-3282 GCA_965367335.1 uncultured Saprospiraceae bacterium | reverse complement strand
AAATATAAGCTAAACTACGACCAACATCACAACCTACGTAATCATCCTCTGCACAACCTAAATCCGGATCCACCCACATAGCAAAGAACATACTGTCAATAGATTCAATTGCCCGGTTAATCAACTTATACCGTTGGAAAGTCATGTTGTTGATCTCGTCACTTGTTTCATAGGCAAAGGACTGTACCTGGACTTCCATTTGGATCGCATCACCTTGAGATTCGGTGTGAATCCCTCCCGCATCATTATAAATCCAAAAGATCATTTCATCCGGGAACTGTGGATCATCACAGCCACGAATATCAATAATCGGATAATCACCCTCGGTAGGGTCATAAATACCATCGCCGGAACGGTCAAAGAATAGTGCGAGACCTTGTCGTGCATCCGGCAAATCAAAACCATATTCATCAAAGAAAAATGGATTGCCAAAGGCTGGCCAGGTTCTAACTGCTTTGGGTACATTCTCCGCAGTGTATGCACCTCCTGCTGAAACAGCTTCATCAAAACGACGAAGGTGTTCACGAATATCTTCACCCGTTACTTTAAAAAACTGATCCCACTGTTCACAAACAACATCCTCTGTTGCCCCCATTTCTGTTAATGGCCCAGGCCAGAAATCCGTATTACCAGTGTTGGATCCATACGTTTGACATCCTACCTTTAAGTTACCAGCAGGGTCAACACCACCTAACCAAACAGCTCCGGCATACAAAGAAGATACCTCATCTTGTCCACTACCTGCTTCTACTTTAGGTACAATATAACGACCGTTGGAACGATCCCACCATACATCACCACCATTTAGCAAACGGGCACGTACGTTATTGATTTCTTGGTCAATGGATTGAGTGGCCAGTGCACAGTCTGCACGTAATGATGCCCGTTCTTGATCCACCACCCGCTTTTTAGGCGGCTCTCCCATTCGGGAAAAAGCAGCAGTCACAATAAAGATTAGAATGACTGTTAAAATATTACTCTTAAAATTATGCATGTTTTACTTTTTTTATTCTTTTAGACTATCAATTCTTTATCCTTCTGATAATTGACAACATTAAAAATCAAAAATAGCCCCTAAGTACATCCTTCTCGGTAAAGAATAGAAATTAGGATTAATCAAAGCCCACTGATAAGATGCCAGGAAAGAATCAATATCCCGACCAGCATTTTCCAAAGTTGCTACCTCACCTGAGCCCAAAGAAGAAGCTAAATAACCATCATCATCCGCTGAACCAGTAACCGAATAAACACTGGTGATGTTTTGACGATCCAAAAGGTTCTGTACGCGGAAATAGACATTCACTGAAAGTGGACGCTTCGCATCCGGTGCAGTCAGACTAAATGTTTTATCCAAACGCATGTTCAAGGTAAAAGTCCATGGTTGGCGCGCTCCGTTTAGCTGCCCTACTGTCGTACTTCCACCGTACTTTCCTGGTGTCTGTCTTTGTGTATAAGGGCGACCAGATACTGCAATGGCCTGTAAATTCAATCCGGCATTAGCTAAGATGTCTTTTCCGGCAATACGAGGGCCATTATAGCGCTTGCCAGTAGCATAGCGATAATCAAAATTAAAATTGATCCGGTGGCGTTCGTCAAAACTGAGTGGGAACAAATAGCGTAAGTTACCACGGTTAGAGATGTTCCGTTGCGAATCAGAGTTTGACCCTGTTCCTTCCGCAAATTGTAAGGTGTAGTTTGCTTGAAGTGTAACATTACCCGTACGGCGGAGGTCATACTGGAAAGAAAATCCTTTCACCGTGCCAAAGTCGAGGTTACCATAAGTAACATAAGAGTTAACCGGGCTAGGCACAAAAAGAATGGACTGACGCTGGATCATATCCCGCATTTCTTTATAGTATGCAGAAATTTTTAACGCCGAAGTATTGCTTAGCTTTTGTTGGAATCCAACTTCGTAGTCAATCGTACGTTCTGGCTTAAGGTTTGGATTACTGAACGGGCTGGTAACTGACCCCGGGCGATCTTCAAAATAGAAATAATCAAGTGGTGTAGCTAAAGTGTTAGAAAATGGACGTTGTACCAAAATATCGTAGTGAGCAAAAAAGTTAGCTTCATCTGATATTGGGAAAGAGAATGCCATCCGTGGCATCCAATTTACTTGTACTTCGTAGTCTTCAAAAGAACCATCTACATTGAAGTCATCATTTTTGATGCTTTCGTCCGGATTAACATAAGCTGGTGTAACGACACCCCCGCCAAAGATTGCACTTCCGTCATTGGCTGCATTACCGTTAGGGAAGAACCATTGATCACCATTACGGTAAGCAACCGGTTGCTGACTTCCTTGTTCTGCAACGTATACTTTATAATCGTTTCCAATAGTCGCTGGTTGCGTATTAGGATTACCTGTAAAGAATTCTCCAGCCGATTGAATCGGATAAAGAGAAAATTCATCTTTTAGGACTTTTGTATTAGCATCATAACGATCTACCCGTACACCAAGCCGGAAGATGATATCCCTGAAAGTAAATTTATCCTGGATATATGCCGCAGCGTAGATGGGTTGTTGTGGAGCTACGGGGAATGTCCTTATTCCGTTGGCATCCCTGGCCGTCCAAAATTCATTAAAAGAAACATCGTTTGCTAATTTATTCCCGAGATAATCAAATCCCCAGAAAGCAAGATTCATATTGGCATCATCCGTTAACTCCTGTGCTGAGAATAAATCCAGGGTTAGTTGATCCGGTGTCAGGCCATCTACGTTCACATATTCACTCAAACCTTGCCCGGTGATATTTCTAACGTTTCTATAAAACTGTAAGCCGGCTTGCTCTTCGATCAAAGTACCAAATACAGCAAGACTATCGATCCCGGCATTAGCTAAGAACGGAGGAATGTTCTCAGTGTCATAACCGATGATATTTGTGGTATCAACACCCAGGATATGACGATTAGCTTGCTGACGACCTACCTGCCATAAACGACGAGGGCTCAACTGATAACCACGATTGATCCGTTGCTCATAAATAAATCCGAATTGAATGGAGTGGCGGCCTTTAGAAGAACCACCAGGCATCAAGTCAAATGAGCTATTAATATTTAAGGTATAGATTTCATTATCTCTTTCCAGGTACTGGTTGTATACTTGGTTGATATTTGTATGAGTTGACCAGACTTCATTCACACCCCCTACGAAAACACCGTTTTGTGCGGTTAAGTCATTAATGTTTGCTGGGTCTGCATTATTATTATAAGCCGCTAAACCTGGGTTAGCAGTACCGGGCGTATATCCAAGAAAGGACTGACGATTATCCACATGACCAA
>CBDUIU010000625.1:0-3283 GCA_965367335.1 uncultured Saprospiraceae bacterium | reverse complement strand
TCACCACCAATGATGCTGCGTCCCTACTTGGCCAAAATGTAGTCATCCTTAATGATACTTTCGGACTTAACAACTACGACGTTGGTCACGTTTTCACTGGAGGTTGTATCAATAACCTGGGAGGTATTGCACAGAGAGCCAGTGCCTGCACTGTCAATAAAGGAAGGGGTGTTACTTGTTTTCGCAGTAGCAACATTGACAATATCGTTTCAGAAATCATGGCACATGAGATTGGCCACCAGTTCGCTGCTAGTCACAGTTGGAATAATTGTCCACCCTCTATTGACCAGCGTCAAGGTACTACAGCATATGAGCCAGGTAGTGGATCAACGATCATGTCTTATTCAGGATCTTGTGAAAATCAAAATATTGCATTCTCTTCTGACGATTATTACCACGTAGGTTCTTTAGTACAGATGTATAATTTCATTCAGAACGGAGATGGTGGTACCTGTGGCACTTTAGAAGCTACCAATAATACCGCTCCCGATGTTGTTCTACCCTATACAAATGGTTTTTCCATTCCGATCAGTACGCCTTTTCGTTTAGAAGCGGAGGGATCCGACATGGATGGAGATCCTGTCTATTACTGTTGGGAACAATATGATGCAGGACCGATCATTGACATTACTCAGCCTAATAACAGTATAACTGCGGCCCTGTTTCGCTCTTATCCTCCTACACTTAGTTCCGAGCGGATTTTTCCGAGACTGAGTGATATTGTCGCCAATACCTCCACCAATGCCGAGCAACTGCCATTTGTTAGTCGTGATTTGACCTTCCGCTGTACGGTTCGTGACTGGGTAGAAAATGGAGGTGGTGTGAGTTGGGAAGAAATGCGTTTCAAATCCACAACCACTGCAGGACCGTTTTTGGTTTCTCAACCTAACACTTCAGTATCCTGGAAAGTTGGTGAAGAAAAAGAGATTACCTGGGACGTTGCTAATACTGATAATAGTACGGTGAATTGTCAGTTGGTAAATATCAGATTATCCATCAATGGAGGAAATACCTTTCCGATCACCTTAGCGGAAAATGTTCCCAATGATGGTTCTCATCTTGTTATTATTCCAAACAATCCAACACTAGGTGCCAGAATAATGGTAGAAGCCGCAGATAATATCTTTTTTGATATTTCTAATAATGACTTCACCATTCAGGAGGCGACGGAGCCAGGTATCTTTTTCTCTGTAACACCGCTGTCTCAGAGTGTTTGTCTGCCCGGCGATCCAACTATCGATGTAGAATTGGCCTCATTGGCTGGTTTTAATGAATCTACAACCTTAGAGGTTACTGGCCTTCCCGACGGAGCTATCGCAACCTGGAGTAGTAATCCAGCCACACCGTCAGAAGGTGTTACACTAAGCGTTGACATGAGTAACGTAACAGTCTCCGGGACTTTCCCCATTGACATAACTGCCACTGCGCCTAATCTATCGCCGATTACCCGTACCATTTCGCTGATTCTCATCAGTAATGATTTTTCCGCGCTGGTTCCTAATTCACCAATCAATGGCGCCTCCGGTATTTCTAAACTACCTAGCTTCGAGTGGGTCGATGTACCCAATGCGGAGGCTTATACTATTGAAATTGCCTCCAGTGCAGATTTTAATGCCGGAAGTATTTTTGAAACCGCTACTAATATCACCGGTAACAGTTATACCCTTAACAATCCCTTGACAGAAAACACACCATACTACTGGCGTATATATCCAATCAATGAATGTAATACCAATGTTGTGACGCCTACCTTTGCCTTTCAAACAGAAAGCGTCATTTGTTTGGATTTCACCAATGATGAGGACATCAACATCTCTTCTGCTGGCTTACCCGTGGAAGAGTCAACTATTGAAGTTCCCAGCGGTGTCATTTCTGATGTTAACGTTGTAAATATTGATATGCAGCACGACCGGGTTCGTGATGTAAAAGGAGAACTCGTTAGTCCAACCGGTACAAGAGTACTGTTATTTGACGAACCCTGCGGTGGCACCCGCGATATTGATGTTGGCTTTGATGACGAAGCCGCGGAAGATATTATTTGTCCGCCGACAGGTAGTGCTACCTATAAACCATTGGAAATGCTTTCTGCATTTAATACTGAAAATAGCGAAGGTACCTGGAGGTTTGTCGTTTCTGTTACGGATAATTTTGGCAATGGTGGCTTTATCGATTCCTGGACATTACAGACTTGTGGCAACCTCACGCTTGATCCGCCTATTTTGGTTAAAAACGATACCCTTGGTGTACCTCCGGGTAGCGGTAATGACATTACTCAAAATATCTTATTGGCAGAAGATGCTAATAACACGGCAGAGGAACTCACCTTTACGTTGATAAATCCGCCCAGCCATGGTATTGTGCGTTTCCAGGGAGACCTGAACGCAGCCGGGGCCTGGAGCCAGGCTAATATCAATAGCGGAAGTGTGAGTTATAAGCATGACGGAAGCGATACGGAATTTGATAGCTCTGTTTTCTCTGTTTCTGATGGAGAAGGGGGTTGGTTAATGGATACGATGAATATCGAGATCGACTCTCGTTTCACTTCTTCGGTTAACACCTTGGATGCCCAGCAATATTTGCAGGTTTTTCCAGTCCCTGCAGACCAGCAACTGAATATTCGTTTCCTTCAATCCTTTGGAGATGAGGTGCAACTTAGCTTGTATGACATCCAGGGACGTCAACTTCAGAGACACTTTATTGGAGCTTCACAAGCTTCTCTACAAATGTCTACTCATGACCTGGCGAGTGGGATGTACTTCTTGCAGGTAGTGACAAATCGCGGTATTATCAGTCAGAAAGTGAGTATAGCTCACTAGACTTCGAGCTAGTAACCTTTTATAAAAATCCCCGTTATTTCCATTGAGATAACGGGGATTTTTTATATCCTTTTTTCCAAAACCTTCAAAACTATCTATCATGAAATTTGAAATGTATCAAAGCACAAAAAACAGTGAATGGTATTTCCGGCTAAAAGCGGAAAACGGTCAGGTTATTTTATCCAGTGAGGGGTATACCAGCAAAGGTGGGTGTGAAAATGGGATAGCTTCTGTGAAGAAGAATGGGAAGGAGAAGCATAAATTTGAGACACAAGTTTCTTCAAATGGCCGCTATTATTTTAACTTATTAGCTGGAAATAACCAGGTAATTGGTAAAAGTCAAATGTATAGTAGTCAGCAGGCTTGTGAAAAGGGCGTCGATGCCGTTATGCAAGTTGGTGAATCTACGCCGATAGAGTTATTAGAAAATAGTGAAGTAAAATAACCTTCAGCTATCCTTTAACATT
>CBDUIU010000624.1:0-3286 GCA_965367335.1 uncultured Saprospiraceae bacterium | reverse complement strand
CGGATGTAGGCTATCTGATGATCGACTAAATAGAGTGGGTGAGGGATGGCTTTTGTATAATAAACCGCTATGCTGAGAGATCGTATCAGCAAGCTGACACTGTGGGACAAAGGACTGGTTACTGCAAATGTTTAAGTTTTTACCGTCTTTTTTAATGAAGTAGTTTTCCGTCCCACAGCGAAGCGGTCTCCCGTCCCACAGCGAAGCGGTCTCCCGTCCCACAGCGAAGCGATCTCTCATCCCACAGCGAAGCGGTCTCTCATCCCACAGCGAAGCGATCTCTCATCCCCTCTTCGATATCTTATTATTAGAAATACGCTTCTGCCGGCTACACTTAAACCGACCAACGTCATCCGTGCGTAATTGACGATGTTTTGTCTTTCTTCCCTGGACGCGGGCGCGCCACATTTTGAAACTGGAGCTTTTCATTTCCCGGCGCATTAATTTTATGACCTCCTGTTCTTTCAGACCAAATTGCATTTCTATCGCCTCAAAAGGAGTCCGATCTTCCCAGGCCATTTCTATGATTCGATCAATATCTCTTTCATTAAATGTTTTCATATAATACTAAGGAGTGAAAGCAGAAATTGTTGACCTGTTCTACATAAAATACTCATATAACTTGAACAGTTGTATAATTGCCAGGATCACCACAACAATTAATAAGCGATAGGCCCAGACATCTGCTTTGGGATATCGGGCGGCATAGGTTGCCATGAAATATCCCCCTAAAGTTTGACCAACAGCCAATAACAAACCTGCTTTCCAATCAATCAGTCCGCGCCATTGAAAAACCCCAATGGCAATGATGGTGTAAAAGGCAACAACAAATAGCTTGACCGCATTTCCGCGAATGATGGTATACTTAGCACCTAAGACCATGGCTCCCAGGAAAAATACACCCATGCCCATCTGAATAAATCCACCATAAAAACCAAGGGCTAAAAAAATTGGGATGGCCGCCCACAAAGGTAAAGGCTTGCCCGTCTGATCTGGCTGCAGCCATCGCTTTGGCTTGGTCAAGATGACAAACAACATGGCTACCATGAGCCAGCTAAATACGCTTTTGAATTCTGCGTGAGTGACTTGGGTGGCAACAATGATCCCAATGAGGCTACCGATAATTGTCGGGATAATGTATCGACTGCTGGATTGGATATCCAGCTTGCCATTTTTGTGAAAGGCAAAGACACCGGCAATGCTCTGGGAGGCTACTCCAATGCGATTAGTTCCATTAGCAATGTTAGGAGGAAGGCCCAGGAGCTCTGTTAAGATGGTTAAAGTAATCGCCGAGCCATTACCCGCTAAAGTGTTTAATGCTCCGGCAAAGGCACTGCCAATGAGGACAATGAAGTAGTGTTCAATATTCAATTAACTTTTATTTTAGCGGCGTTGAATCAATCGGTTGACATAATTCTACTAATACGCCATTGGCACTTTTGGGATGGACAAAACAAACCCACATATTGTCAGCTCCACGCTTTGGTTCTTTGTTTAGCAGGCGAAATCCTAGTTTTTCTAGTCGCTCCATCTCAGCCCGGATATCTTCAACCGCAAAAGCAACGTGGTGGATGCCTTCTCCTCGTTTTTCGATAAACTTTGAAATAGCAGAATCAGGATCTGTACCTTCTAATAATTCGATTTTATTTTCTCCTAACTGGAAAAAGGATGTATTGACATGTTCGGAGAGTACTTCTTCAATTTTATAATGTTCCTTACCGAAGAGTTGAGCAAAAAGTTGGTTACTGTTTTCCAGGTTTTTAACTGCAATGCCTAGATGTTCTATTTTTTTCATAAAAATTTTTATTTATAACAATGTAAGGAAGAGCCCTATGAATTATCAATTGACTTGCTGTTTTGTTAAAAAATCAATTATATATTCTGATAGCACCTTAGCTTGCAACCCGATTCCACAGTCAACGAAGCTGCTAGCAAACCCGGAACAACTTTTCTCAATCCTCCAGCATTTCAATTATTTTTCCTGCTACATTGATCTTTGTCGTCGTTTCAATTCC
This sequence comes from uncultured Saprospiraceae bacterium, assembly GCA_965367335.1. Taxonomy (GTDB): domain Bacteria; phylum Bacteroidota; class Bacteroidia; order Chitinophagales; family Saprospiraceae; genus CBDUIU01. The sequence continues at coordinate 1,271 of CBDUIU010000624.1, read as the reverse complement.
CTCTAGGCCTGGTGATGGATTAACTTCTAACAATAAAGGTCCGCGGCTAGACTGCAGCATGTCCACACCTGCTACACGTAAGCCGAGTACCGCGGTAGCTTGTAGAGCCGTTTCAATTTCCGCACTAGTCAGCTTGATGTGGATCGAACTACCTCCCCGGTGGAGATTAGAACGGAATTCACCTGGGCGAGCCTTGCGTTTCATCGCCGCTACAATTTTACCATCAACAACGAAAGCTCTGACATCTTCTCCTCGGGCTTCTTCTATGAACTCCTGAACCAGAATAGCCTCTTTTAACTTTTGAAAAGTTTCAATAGTAGATTCTGCGGAACTCTGATGCCGCAATAACATCACCCCTTGCCCGTGTGTTCCTTTCATCAGTTTAACAATACAAGGAACTCCCCCAACCGTTTCGATGAGATAGTCTGATTGGTGATGATGATGTCCATAAATTGTTTTTGGTACGCCAAGTCCGGCAGCAGAAAGTAGCTGTAAGCTGTGTAATTTGTTTCTGGATTTGAATAGTGCCTCAGAAGGTGTTGCTGTTTTAACCCCCATCATTTCGAATTGACGAATAATGGCTACCCCCAGGGCAGTTCCGGAATCACCGATCCGAGGAACAATAGCATGTAAGGGAATCAGCCGTTCTTCCTTGTAGTATACCCGAGGGTGTCCTTTTTCTATGACCAAACTGCAGTCAGCGTAGTCAATAAGGAACATGCGATGGCCACGTTCTTGCCCGGCGATTAATAAGCGCTGAGTAGAATACAAACTTGGGCCACGGGATAAAATAGCAATATTCATTTGTTTGCGTATTCTAAAGTAATTGTTGTATTTGAATGGGGCTAGGTCGGGCAAGATATTATTTTTTCCCAATAAAACAGCTATCTTGTCAGCGCTTACTACCGCTTTTAATATGGCCAAACCAACTACATGAATACCTCCAGGAATGACTTTCCGCTAAACGACAAAAAGACGATCAATGGCTGGGCCCTTTTTGATTGGGCGAACTCTGCCTATGCTTTAGTCATTACCACTGCGATTTTCCCTCCTTATTTCGAACGAACCCTGAAAGATGGAGTTACCTTTGGTGATACAACCATCAGCAACAGTAGCCTTTTAGCTTTTGCCATTACGACAGCCTATCTGATCATTGCTATTTTATCTCCGATGCTTTCGGGGATGGCGGATTACAGTGGACGGAAAAAATTGTTTTTGAGGTTTTTTACCACCATGGGGGCAATTGCTTGCATTTCCTTGTTTTTATTTGA
>CBDUIU010000623.1:0-3287 GCA_965367335.1 uncultured Saprospiraceae bacterium | reverse complement strand
ACCCCGAGTATGGTTTGCGTTCCGACCAGTCCTGCCATCACTTCGTTGACTGAACCATCACCACCAATCGCGACGACGAGGTCGTAATTTTGTTCAGCGGCTTGGGTGGCCAGTTCGGTAGCATGGCCCGGCAGCTTGGTCTCCACTAATTCCCACTCATGGGGTGTACCCTGAAAGTAGGTATCCAATAACACGGGTAAATGGCCCTTCTGCCCCACCCCGGAAAAGGGATTGATAATAAAACGGATTTTCTTTGGCTCCATCGGCCACAAAATAAGGAAAAGTTCTGGAACGGATCAGCAGTGTTTCATCAATCGTGTTTCAAGAAATCACTTCTTTTTTTTCTTCCAATTAAAGTTGATCATCCGCAAAACCAAGTAGCCCAGGCCGCCAATTCCATATTCCGAATTTGTCAGGATGACCACCCCTGTTTGCGTCTTTGGTACAAAGCCGGCATAGACCCGATGACCACTGGTACTCCCCGGATGCAAGATAATATTTGCAAATTTCTTCTGCCGGATGACATGCCATCCCAAGCCAATATAGGTATCGCGGTTCAAGTCGGTAGGAAGTTGCGTTTCCCATTGTTTAACCAGGAGTTGATCCAATTTGGAAGAATGGAGTAACATGTTGGCTCTTAAAAAAGTAAGTAAATCATGAGCCGTGCTTTTAAGCCCTTCTGAAGCATTAAAGGAAGCAAATCGCCAGGGATCAACAGGTATTCCACCTACATTATACCCTTGCGCAAGTCGCGCCTCACCTTCAGGCTCCAAGACAAAAGTAGTTTCACTTAAATGCAGGGGTTGCAAGATTCTTTCTTGCATTAATTGATCAAAAGGCTGCTGGGTAACATGCTCAATGGCCAACTCTAACAAGGCATAGCCTACATTAGAGTAGCTATATTTTCCATCGGAAGGCATGGCATCATAATGCTTATAAAAATCAGCAAGGTTATTTTTATGGTAATTTGCGTAAGGGTTATCCGGCGTATCGTCATAGGTTCCAAACTCTAATGGAAACTTCGGAAGACCAGAAGTATGTGTTAGTAAATTATGGATCGTTGCATTAAATTTTTCATTTTTTAATGTATCCGGCAGATAGGAATTCAAACTGCTATCTAAGCACATTATACTATCGGCAACCAGGCTTTGTATCAGGGCTGCAGTAAACACCTTGGTCAATCCACCAATTTCAAAAAGCGTATGCTGGTCCGGAGATTCCATTGTATCCTTAGTTATCGAGCCATAAGGAAAAACAAAAGTAGAATCCCGAAAGATGATACCGATGATCATCCCAGGTGTATTCTCACGAGTAATCTTAGTCTCATGCCGGATAATTTTATCTATCTCCTCTTTCAGATTTTCCGCCATCTGAGCAGGTAAAACAATAGGGATCAGCAGGAAGCAAATTCCTGCAAATAAAGCGACATTTTTAATCATGCCTTAAAATACGGTACTCTGTTTAGATGTGCAAATTTGTTATTAGATGAAAAGGAATGTCCAATTTCTGACGTATACCGTTTGGATGCTATTTTTTTAGAGAAAAAATTGGAACTTGCAGGCCGAACACAATTTTCAACCTAATGTTATTATGAAAAAAAAATTACTTATTTTCTTTGTATTTATAGGCTTAGTGTTTCATGGGAGTGCCCAGAATACGATAGGATTATTAACCTATGATCAAAATCAGACCTTTGATGGGTATAACCTTATTTACCCCCATAATCAACCTAATGTTTATCTCCTGGATAATTGTGGTGAAATTGTTCATACCTGGGAGGATGAGGCCAATTGGCGAACAGGTAATACCGCTTACCTTTCTGAAGAGGGTTTGTTATACAAAACTAAGCGAGATGTATTTGTAGCAGGCGACCCGATCTGGGCAGGCGGTGGCGGCGCCATTCTTGAAATCCGTGATTGGGATAATAACCTGGTTTGGCAATTTGAAATGAACGATACATTGAATCGATTACACCATGACTTTGCCATAACACCAACCGGAAATATCATTGCCTTAGCCTGGGAGTTAAAGACATTAGAGGAATGTCTGGCAGCCGGACGGGATACCGCTACCCTGGCACAAGGAAAACTTTGGCCGGACTGGGTTTTTGAAATTGATCCCAAGCTGGATAGCATTGTCTGGGAATGGCATTCCTGGGATCATTTAATCCAGGATCACGATGATAGCAAAGCAAATTTTGGAATAGTAGAAGACCATCCCGAACTGATCGACGTCAATTACGGCCGACCGGACGGCCATCCGGACTGGATGCATGGCAATGCCTTAGATTATAATGCAGAGCTCAAACAGATCATGCTAAGCATTCCTTACTTTGATGAGATTTGGGTCATTGACCATACCACCACTACAGCCCAGGCAGCCTCTTCTAATGGTGGGTTAAGTAACCGTGGTGGAGATCTGATGTATCGCTGGGGAAATCCGCTTACCTACGGCGGTGACACTACTGATCAAAAGTTATTTTTTCAACATGATGCTCATTGGATCGTTGATTTTCTTGAACCTAGTCACCCGCATTACGGCAAAATCGCGGTGTTTAATAACCGAGTCGGCGCTGACTTTTCAACGGTCAACGTCATCGATGCGCCCTGGGATATGTACAAATGGTCCTACCCTAAAGATACAGATCTCAATTACGATCCTGAAGACTTTGATGTAACCCTCACTCACCCTGTCCCGACAAAGCTCTACTCTACCGGGCTTTCCAGTGTACAGTTTTTACCTAATGGGAATACCCTGATCACCTCCGGACGCCAAGGATATACCTTCGAGCTTACTCCTAATAATGATATTGTCTGGGAATTTATAACACCGCTTATCCGTGGCGCTGCGGCTACTCCGGGAGACACTTTAGAGGTCAATGATAATCTCACCTTTCGTCTCAAACGCTACCCCTCGGACTTTGCTGCTTTTGATGGAAAGGATTTAACGGCAAAAGGATGGATTGAACTGGAGCCGGACAGCACCTTCTGTGACCAACTAACTTCCACTAAAGAACACTTAAATCAGTCAGCCTATAAAGTTTTCCCTAACCCTACTTCTGACTTTCTAACAATAGAATGGGATGGCATGTTTTACGCAGATATAGAAATTTATAATGCAGTGGGTAAAAAGGTCGCTTCCTATGAAAAGTGTTCCGGTGGCAGAAAATACCTGATGACTAATAATTGGATAGATGGGATTTATTTTGTCACTATTGATGGACAGTATTCAAGGCGCGTGGTGATTCAGCATTAGCGAGGATGCTGTGTGGGGTTTTTGATTTTGGG
>CBDUIU010000622.1:0-3300 GCA_965367335.1 uncultured Saprospiraceae bacterium | reverse complement strand
CGTCGACACCATGCATGAACGCAAAGCTTTGATGGCCGAATTAGCGGATGCCTTCATTGCGATGCCGGGCGGTATTGGTACCCTGGAAGAGATTATCGAAGTATTTACCTGGACCCAACTAGGCTACCACGAAAAGCCCTGTGCTTTACTGAATACGGAAGGCTATTATGATCATTTGATTGGCTTTATGGACAGTATGGTAGAACGTGAGTTTCTCAAAGCCCATCATCGTGCTAATATGATCGTTAATGATAACCCTGAGGATTTGATGGGACAATTAGAGCAAACTAATATTGCGTATACTGGAAAATGGATCAACCGATGAAGGAAGAAAAGAACTACAAATGCCCGCGATGTGCTTCAATATTAACAATAGACTTACTACCAGAGCGAGACTTGCAAATTGAAGTGGACAAATGCCCTGCTTGTCTCGGTATTTGGTTTGACCAGGGAGAACTTCAGCGGATAGACCAGGTGGTGGAACCGGTGCTCATAGAGTTTCGGCATATCCCCTCGGAATATGATCAACTAACCGCTATGAATTGTCCCAAATGTGCAGAACACCCCTTGATGGAGAAACACGAACATCCCAGGGATGAGCAGGTTATTATTGATGTTTGTCCTTCGTGCCAGGGGATCTGGTTGGATGGTGGGGAGCTGGCTGCAATCCAGCAAGAGAGTTTTTGGAAAATATTATTAGGGTAAAAACTGTTTTATTCCAACTGATTTTCACGGTCTGAACCTTAGCTAAACATTGATCAACAGTAAATACAAGGTATAGGATATCGCGGCAATTCCCGCCAATAGACTTACTACATTTTTATAGCTTATCGACTCTTTTTTTATAAAGCTTTTTAAAGCGAGCCTTATACTCAATAGGGAAAAAAGGCAAACGAGGAACAATAGCATATACATAGCCACACTGGCAATTTGCCACGCTAACACCCGGCTCTCCTGATAATAACTAACGAGGAGTACGGCAGTAAAAAAGACTGCGGTCCATTTGAAATAAATAAATGCACGGTCAGCAAAGGATAGTTGCCCGGAAGTATCTTCTTCAAAATCTAGAATTTCTTTCATGGAACCGAGTTAAAAGATTGGGCGTATTACCGCGTTTAACAGATTATCTTCATTTGTTTCCAAAACATCATTTGTCCTCTTTAATCTGTCGGCGGTAAATGGTCGCAGGTAGATTCATGTATTCTCCTTCTTCAGAAAAACTAAAACCGGACTTTAATAATATACGCTCTGAAGGTTTATTCGCCGGGTTGATGATAGCCATAAGCGTAACGGAGTCATCAATCAGTCGCGCCTGATTTACCAGAAACCGGGAAATTTCCGTGCCCAGGCCTTTTCCCCAAAACTCAGGCAGAAAGCAATATCCAAGTTCAACTTCCCCATTGTCTTTGAGTTCGAGTTTACCCAAGCCTGCATATTGTTGATGATCTAAAGTCTCGGCCAGATAAAAACCATAGTGTGGATGTTTCTGATTGGCCTCTATCACTTGCGCGAATCGCTGATCTGATTGCTCCGTTGTTCTGGCCATACCGTTGATATATCTCATGACCTCGGCATTCGTAGCGATTTGCCGGTATAAGAACTGATCTTCTGCCTGGTATTTACGCAGCTGTAACCGTTGACTTTGCCAGGGAAATTGGAGCGATGAAGTCATGATCATTAAATGATTTTTTGCAGCATGAAGATAAGATTTATTATGTTATAACCCATAGATTTCAAATGTACTCAATTTCAATTCACGGATCGTTTTTCGCCGTGATCGCGGTGCCGCCGAGCGAAAATAATCTCACGACGGCACTGCGATCACGGCGCTTTAAACAATTTATGCAGACAGCTTTATGGAAGGCAAGGTGCAAGAGTGTCAATGCTTACTGAGGGTAGTAAAATGAGACAAAAGGTCAAATTAGAAATACCTAAGTAATCCAAGCCTACTGGGTTTACCCGGCTCCGGAAATAAGGTCACAAGCGTTCTCCGCAGTGGGGACAAAATTTCCATTCTTTTTTTGCATCTACAGGTAGGCTATTGTCTTCCTGTTGCTTTTTTTCCGTATGCTCTTTTTGATCAATTTTCTCAATAAACCCTGCACTGAGAATTCCTGTAGGTAAAGCAACTAACCCGATTCCTAATAAAGCGATAAGCCCGCTGATCAGCTTTCCCCAGCCGGTTAATGGATAAACATCGCCATAACCCACCGTTGTCAAGGTAGCAATAGCCCACCAAAAGGTCGAAACAATGTCGGGAAATTTATCCGCCTGGATATCATGCTCCAGGTTATACATGATCGTTGAGGACATCAGCAATAAGATGAAGGTCACAAACAAGGAGATGAGTAATTCGTTGCGTTTTTCGTAAAAAACATCAATTGCCAGGCGCAGGGCCCGGGTATATCGGCTCAGCTTGAAAATTCGTAATAATCGGACGACGCGCATAATTCTAATAAAGCGCAGATCCATCTTTAGGAAGAAGGGTAAGAAAAACGGCAGAATAGCCAACAGATCCACCAATCCCATAAAGGAAAAGATAAACTTTAGCCGGGAGCGGATAGGTCCTAAAGTTGGGTACAACAGATCCGCCGTCCAGATCCGCAATAAATATTCGATCGAAAATATAATGACCGTAATCACTTCAAAGGTCTGAAAATAAGCAGCATACGATACGTGTAATGATTCGTAGGATTCCAGGATAATGGCAAAAACACTCAGAACAATTAGCGTAATAATGAATAGATCAAAGAAGTGTTGTTTTTCGCCGTTAGCGGTCTCGTGCCCTTCGATGATTTTGTAAACTCGTTGTTTAAGGTACATTTTACTAGTTGGTTTTTTGTACTGAAGATAGTAGAATGAAGATAAGAGAATTGTCGGAAGCGGAAAAATATTTAAAGAAAAAGCATATATTAGCTCGTTGATTATTCCCAACCTACTGACTTGGTAAAGATTTAAAGCAAGAAACAAAGTCTCTGAGTTTAATTTCTTCTGAAGTCATTAAGCTTTTCATTTTTCATGCTACTCACTTCACTCTCAGGGCAAACTGACAGCAAAATCAGCTTTGGTGCTAGTCTGTCCGGGTTCAATCTACAGCCAATTGGTGAAAAAACAGAACTGCAGGATATGGAGGCTCGTTGGGGGGCTGCCATCCATGCGGATGTATTCTATGATATTTCGGAGCGGGTACAGCTTCGGTTGGGGCTGGGCTGGAAGCAACAGCGGATTAGTTTCCTGGATTATTCTCCCCGATTAGGATGTGATTTTGACGGAAGTAGCTATGATCCATTTCATTCTTAC
>CBDUIU010000621.1:0-3300 GCA_965367335.1 uncultured Saprospiraceae bacterium | reverse complement strand
CTGGTTGACTATTTCATTGGCTTGCAACTTTTTGCTACGCAAAACACCCGAAGGCGACGTATCTTGTTATGGCTTAGTATTCTCTTTAATCTAGGCGTCCTTGGCTTTTTCAAATACTTTAATTTCTTTGTCGATTCCTGGTTGGAGGCTTTTCAATCCATTGGTTATGAGATCCAAAGTGTTTGGACGCTGAGCATTATTCTGCCCGTAGGTATCTCCTTTTATACCTTTCAGACGATGTCCTATTCATTAGATATCTATCGCGGAAAACTGGAACCAACCCGTGATTTTATCTCCTTTGCCTCATTCGTTGCTTTCTTTCCACAACTGGTAGCCGGACCAATCGAGCGGGCTTCTCATCTATTGCCCCAAATATTAAAACCCAGGACTTTTCAATATGAACAAGGTGTTCAGGGCTTGCGATTGATTTTATGGGGCTTATTTAAAAAGGTTATAATCGCAGACTCTTTGGCCCCGCTTGTCAATGATACTTTTGCTAATTATGAGACCTTGGGTGGCGGCGCCCTTTGGTTGGGTGTGTTTTACTTCTCCTTCCAGATTTATTGTGATTTCAGTGGCTATTCAGATATTGCGATCGGAACTTCCAAGCTCTTTGGTTTTGAGCTCATGTCTAATTTTAAATTTCCGTACTTCTCCCGGAATATTGGCGAGTTTTGGCGGCGCTGGCATATTTCGTTGTCTACCTGGTTTCGCGATTATTTGTATATTCCTTTGGGTGGTTCGCGGGGCGGGCAATGGATGTCTATCCGAAATATATTTGTTATATTTATAGTCAGTGGCTTCTGGCATGGCGCTAATTGGACCTTTATTTTCTGGGGGCTTACCCATGCCTTGCTCTATATTCCATTTTTCTTGTTAGGAACTAACCGGAAATTTCTTTCTTCGGTGGTAGCGGAAAACAGCTGGTTGCCTTCTATGAGCGAATGCTATCAAATGGGGACTACCTTCTTCTTTGTCATGCTTTCCTGGGTGTTTTTTCGGAGTGAATCCCTGACGGATTCTTTTCATTATTTGCAACGCATGTTCCTGGAGTTTGATATTCCCAGTGGAGGAAAGAGCGGTTTAATTTATGTAGGTGTCTTGTTGTTGGCTGATTGGGCATTTAGAAAGGACGAGCGTCTGAGTGAACAAAAGATCAGTAGTCCGGTCATTCGGTATGCTTTGTATGCTGGTGTTTGTATCTTGGTCCTCAATACGATTTTTAGCACGGCTTCTACTAACTTTATTTATTTCCAGTTTTAAGGGTGGGGGAGTGTGAATCATTGGCGGTGTGGTTCTGGCGCATTAAACGAAGAGGGTAGATAGGGGAAGCTAATGCTTCAGGGTTTGCCAGATAGTTAACATTACCTTATACAATTAAGCAGCTGATCAGCTGCATGTTATATGAAACGATTTTTACAACATACCTTATTATTTCTTAGTGCAGTAAGTGTAATTTACCTTGCTTTGCAGTCTATTCCTTTTTTTAATTCCGGGATGCACCCGAGTCATTATCACGTAGTAAAGTTGTTTAAGAAATCTGCAAAAATTCCGGTGGCGGTCTATGGGGATTCAAAGAACTATGTCAATTTTAATGAGGCGGCATTTTCTGAATTTTTTGGAGAAAAGATTTACAATTTTTCCATCTGGGGCGGAAATATTATAGATTCGGATTTGATCTATGGCGATGATTTTCTCAATGCGGAGCAATTAAACATCATCAATTTGCATGAAGTGTCCTTTGGGCGGGAGCATGAGATCTCCAAGCGTTTTGGGTTTTTAATGTCTCAGGTTCAATTGACCACCCGGAAAAATATCAATTCGGATGTCTACAGGTATTCCAAGGGATTTATGCAACTCAGCGGCAGTAGTCTGGCCGAAGGAGAGCAGGCTGCGTTAGACTCGGGAAGGGGTTTGGAAGCAGGGCATAAGAATCTTTTTGTCGAAAATGCAGAATTGTTAAAAGCCCACATCGAACGGCAGCAAGCTCCGGTGCTCTTTGTCATTCATCCTGATCAACCGGGAAGAAAAACACACCTGGCCAAACTCTATGGCGAGGGCTATATTGATTCTATTTATCAACAATATTTTTCAGCCTACCCACTAATAGACCTTCGTACTTTTAAGTCTCTTGAATCTCCGGACCTTTACTTTGATGAACACCACTTGAATGAGGAAGGGTCGAAACTATTAACCGATATATTTTTAGGAGAATATAAAAAATTGATCCCAGTCTATTCCTTTTTGCAAATGAAAGGTGAGTCTAAATAAAGAAACTCACTCCAGGGATAACCAAATCCTAGAAGTGAGTTCGTCCAACTTAACCATTCTGTGTGTTATCTTGAGAACAGAGATGAGAGAAAGAGACGGGTTGGGTTATCAAGAGGGGCGGTAGAAGCCAAGCGACAAATTCTCTCTATACCCCGTCTCTATACTCTGCTATCTATGCTCTGTTCTTATTCAACGCTACTTAGAACGCTTTTGCCTGCTTCAAAATAACCTTTAACGGCATTTGCGTTTTCGGTTTTCGCGGCACTTTCCGTTTCCAGGAGGGAGGCGAAAGTCCAGGTGCGGGCTGCGGGCTCATCTTTTAAACCTAAAGTAATAATGGAAGCTTCGCGGATTGCCCAACGGATGATGTCCATATTATCCTGCTCGGTGGCTTTGGCTACTTTTTCCAGTTTTTGGGCGATGAGATGAGACTCGTCTCCATCCATGATCATCTGGACAATGGCGTCCACCATTACTTGCTGCTCATCTTCAAGATCCAGGAAAACGGGATCAAAGACCTTCATTTCGTGGGCCTTGGCGGTAATGGTCTGGTGGGTCAATGCCAGCTCATCTTGTGCAACAAGGAAAGTAGTACAAAGTAATCCAAGGAATAGGAATGCAAGCTTTTTCATAATTCAAAGTTTTTGAGATAAAGAATTAAAAATTAAAAAATCGGGTTTATAAATAAAATTTATTTGTGGGCAAAGCAATACTGTTTGCTCCGGTGTTGCCGGATACATTAAACATAGGAATAACATCATTTATCAGGTCACAACTAATAAATGCCGAATAGATTCCTGCAAATGACAGGTCTATTATCTGCTAACATTGTTCTAAGGGATTAACACGGTTGGTTCGTTTTGAGGAACTTGGTTGCTCCTTGATTTCATCTTAGCGATGACTTGTGTCTTGTTTTAAAATGTCGGGTGTATAACATTTTTAAAAGATAGGAAATTGTGTAGGGCAAAAGAGATTTTTGACTTTAACATTCAAAAAATGGTTGCATGCAAGAATGTTATTTTTATCTTA
>CBDUIU010000620.1:0-3301 GCA_965367335.1 uncultured Saprospiraceae bacterium | reverse complement strand
ATTCCGGATGATGGCTACCTTGGTTTGTTCGCCAATCAGATTTTCAAACCAGCTCATCGCCTCCGGATAATGATAAGTTTTTAAGCAAATCAGCAACCAGTCCAAATTGACTTTTTGTCCGGGTTTTGTCTCACATTGGATCGGTATATGGCGTACCTTATTTCCTTCCTGTAAACGAACCGCCTCAACCGGCGAGCGGTTAAATGCGATCAGATCGATCTCATTTTGTTCACTTAGTAATCCAGCCATTACAGAACCGATTGCACCAAGGCCGAGGATGCCAACACGTTGGTTATTCAAGATAATTATTTTTTTGTGTCAAATGATAATTCAGCGCTAACCTTACTCCACGTACTCTTGTCTGATCACGAGCGCATACCAATCATTGTCTAATTCTAAGTAGCCCTGTTCATAACAAAAACGATATTCTTTACCCGCTTTTGTCCGATACACATTGGTATAATAGCTGAATTTAAAACCTTGCTCCAGTAATTTATCCCGGTGCACTTTAGCTTTTCCCCGTGGGTTAAGCTCCGCTAAGATCCGCCGATTCTTGCGCAGTATATTATTTACATTTCTAACAAAATTATTGGTGTCGCTATTCATCCGGTTATTATAAGAATTGCGACAACTATCCGAACAAAACTTCTTGTCCTGCCTTCCGCTGATCTTCTCTCCACACTCCAAACATGATCTTTTTTCAATTTTAGCCATATTTTATGAAATTTAGTTGTTTTTTTAAGTGGCTGATTATAAGTGAATTATAAAATATTATCCGGTAATAAACGTTTACAAATGCTTACAAACGAAAGTAAGCAATTATTAACCAACTACCAAGTCTTTTGCCCCTTTACTTTGCAGTGTCGCAATTGAGAAAGTAGTATTGATAAATAATAATAACTGCTTTTTACTTAAGCGCAACACGCAACTACTCTATATAAATGACAACACGTACCGTACAGAGAAAACACGCACAAGAATCAGAGGAGTAAGGTATTAGATCACATTCTTTTTAACAGGCGGTTTCCCGGTAAAAAAAAAACTGGGAAACCGCAAACCAAAAATTTATTATCATGAATAATCTTAGAAATCACGTTCAACTTATTGGCAACCTGGGTAAGGATCCTGAATTCAGAACTTTCGGGGACAATAAAATGAAAACAACTTTTCCTTTAGCTACAAGTGACACATATAAAAACAGCAAGGGCGAAAAGGTAATCGAAACCCAATGGCATAATGTCGTGGCCTGGGGAAAAAATGCAGAGCTAATGCAAAAGTATTTGAAGAAAGGCAGCGAAGTCGTTTTGCAAGGCAAATTAACCCATCGGTCCTGGGAAGCTGAGGATGGCCAAAAACGCTACATCACAGAGATCCTGGTTAGTGAGTTTGTGTTGGTCGGTAGTAAGATGGCAGCCTAGTCTCCTGGTCTATCCGTTTTCATTGTCTCCAATTTAGGAGTACTAGTGAACTGAAAAGTAGTACTGTTCAATGCTGGTGCTAAGTAGTCCAGTTTTCACGAACTACTTAAATACATAAATGCTCATTTTGTTTTTTGTTTTCCATCATATCCGGACGCAAGGGGAGATTCCCTTGCGTTTCTTTTTTTTAGCGTTAATTCTAAATAAGTTATAAAACTTTTTAACCACATAGAATGATAGGTACAATAGGCACTTAATTCGTAAAAGAGCACATAGAAAGCTTCGCTTTTTGCATCATAAAAGTAGCGAAGCTACTACCTATGTGCCCTTTTGCGTTTTAAGGGAAATCTATGATCCTATTGTGGTTAAAATTTAATTAGCAATAGCAAGCACACTATAACATTCTTAATGTTCAGATCTATAAAAAAGAGAAGAAAGTTTATTCTTAATCGGACGGAGGTGATCCAAAGATCATAGTCTTATGGCAATCTCTCCTGCTACCCGGGCATTGTTTAAAACCAATTCGATATTACTGTCCAGGCTTGCACCCGCTGTAATTTGCTCAATCCGATTTAACAAAAATGGGGTAATGCCTTTTCCTTTAATTTCCTTTGCTCTGGCTTCTTCGATCGCCTGTTCGATTGCTCGTTGAATAAACACATTGTCCATTTCGGCCTCTTCCGGAATCGGGTTGGCAATCAACACGCCGCCTTGTAGACCCAGGGCCCTTTTGATCTGTAATACTTCTGCTACCTCGGCGGGATTATCTAGCCGGTAATCTACGCCAAAACCGCTTTTTCGCACATAAAAGGCGGGAAACTCATTTGTGCCATAGCCAATGACCGGGACGCCCATGGTCTCTAAATATTCCAAAGTCAAACCAATGTCCAGGATCGCTTTTGCTCCGGCGCTTACCACGGCGACATTGGTTTTGGCCAGTTCCTGCAGGTCCGCTGAAATATCCATGGTCGTGTTTGCTCCCCGGTGCACACCGCCGATTCCACCCGTTGCAAAAATACGGATCCCCGCCATCTGGGCAATGATCATGGTTGCTGCTACGGTGGTGGCACCGTGTTTTTCCTGCGCTACCACAAAGGGTAAATCCCGTCGGCTGCATTTCGTTACGGCTTGTCCTGTTTTCCCCAGCAACTCCAATTCATCGGCGGCTAAGCCTGCTTTTAAACGTCCGTTGAGAATAGCAATGGTTGCGGGGATAGCTCCCGTTTCCCGTACGGCCTGCTCTACTTTTTTTGCTGTTATTACATTTTGCGGATAGGGCATACCATGGGAAATAATAGTGGACTCCAGGGCCACTACTCCTCTTCCCAAGGCTAGTGCTTGTAAAACTTCGGGATGAATGTCGAGCATTTCGTGCAGGAGCATATGTTTTGATTGAAGTGGTCTGTAAGATGGAAGATGAAGATAATAACTTTTACTAAAGCCGCATGGGTTACTTGGTAGTTTTTACCCAATCAAATATGCGCGCGGCGAAAATCGTATGTGCTGTTGCATTGGGGTGTCCATCATAAGGCATGAGATTAAAATCAGGGTTTTCCAGATCCACGGAAATGTCCAGGACCTGGATGCCCGTCTGCTGACATCGGTCAAGCATGCGTTGTGTTTTTTGATCCGCAAAAATGCCAGTGACCAGGAGTTGAAAATGATATGCTTCTGACCAAGCCTGTATCTGTTTTAAAATTAAATAACTTATTTCTTCCTCTGTTACCTGATCACGATTGAGCTGATTATAAACGTGTTCGAGAAAATGAATCAAGGCGGACCAACGCATTCCCGGCCATTCCTGATAGCTTAGTTTTTCATAATCCAATTTCAGCTCCCTTTCATTTTCAATTGAAAATACCGGCCAGTTAATACTGTCTAAA
>CBDUIU010000619.1:0-3304 GCA_965367335.1 uncultured Saprospiraceae bacterium | reverse complement strand
AAATTTCAGGCTATGCGGCTATCTATTTTAAGAGATTTAGCGATGCTGGCAGAATACTTCCCGCAGATAGGAGACGTGGTCGCAGCCAAGGGCCAAAAAGTTTTATTATTTGATGCGAATGCCTTTGTACCAGTGCTTTTTAAACTACTTCCTTCGGTACAATTACTTGGCATCAAGGTGCTTTTACCTAAAGCCCTTCGAAAGTTAACCCGCCCTAGGTTATCGATGTCCATAAACAGTGAAGGCTCCGGACAAATAAGTAATAAAAAAACGGAACTAAGCCTGGAGAAGATGTTGCAATTTGATTGGAAGGTAGCAATAGGAGGACAGCAGGTATCCATTGCAGCGTTTAAAAAGATGGCCAGGCAATTTACTGGTATCATTCGACTCAATGATGAGTATGTGTTTTTTGATGAAAATGAGATTCACCGGCTGATCAATCAACTCATCTCACCACCAGAACCCACCCCGTCGGAACTTATCCAGGTAGCGTTAACTGAGGAGTACCAGGGGGCCGGTGTACAATTAAGTCAAGAGGCGAGAAAGCTAATTAAGCATTTGATAAAATCGCCCAAGGTTAAGGTACCCCAGGGATTAAAAGCGACCCTCCGCCCTTATCAACAGCGTGGTTTCGAATGGATGTATAAGAACATAAAGCTTAGCTTTGGAAGCCTGCTTGCTGATGATATGGGCCTTGGGAAAACACTCCAGGTTATTACCACAATGCTTCGACTAAAAGAAGAAGGCATGCTGGAGGAACAAAAAGCATTAATTATTGTACCTACCACTTTGTTGACCAATTGGGAAAAAGAAATTGACCGTTTTGCTCCTCCACTGAACTATCATACGTATCATGGGCCAAAGAGATCTCTCCTCCCGTTAAATAATGCTGAACTACTCATTACGACCTATGGTGTCGTTCGAAGTGAAACAGCTAAGTTGCAAAAGATAGAATGGCTAGCCGTGATAATTGACGAGGCGCAGCAGATTAAGAACCCAGCCGCAGCGCAAACAAAAGCAGTTAAAAAAATAAAGGCACCGATTAAAATCGCAATGAGTGGAACGCCAGTTGAAAACCGCCTTAGCGAATATTGGAGTATTTTCGATTTTACTAACGCAGGCTATTTGGGTAGTTTGAAGTCTTTTGTTGATAAGTTTGCCAAGCCGATTGAAATAAATCGAGACCACGAGCGAATGGATCATTTTCGTAAAATTACGGCTCCCTTTATTATGCGCCGATTAAAATCGGATAAAAGTATTATTCAAGACTTACCAGATAAAATAGAAAAAAATCAATTTTGCCAACTAACAATGGAGCAGGCTGCTTTGTATCAATCTGTAGTCAGTGAAACCATGGAGCGAATCGAAACGGCAGAAGGCATAACTCGAAAAGGCTTAATATTAAAACTGTTGATTTCACTTAAGCAGATTTGTAATCATCCGAAACAATTTTTGAAAAAGGGAGATACGTTTCCGGAATCTTCGGGAAAGTGCTTATTACTATTTGATTTGCTACAGGATATTTTAGAAAACCAAGGTAAAGTACTCATCTTCACACAATATCAGGAAATGGGAAAACTATTACAGGAGATGATTACCCAAATCCTTAAGGTAACGCCCCCTTTCCTCTACGGAGGAGTAACGCGAAAAAAGCGGGATCAAATGGTCAAAGATTTTCAACAAAATCGGACAAGCAGGATAATGATATTATCACTTAAAGCTGCCGGGACAGGCCTTAATTTGACTGCGGCTAACCATGTTATTCACTATGACCTTTGGTGGAATCCGGCGGTAGAAGCTCAGGCGACCGACCGGGCCTTTCGAATCGGGCAGAACCGTAATGTGCTAGTTCATCGGTTTATTACCCGTGATACTTTTGAAGAGAAAATCGATAAGATGCTTCAGTCTAAAAAACAATTAGCCAAGCTAACCGTTGCTCATGGTGAAAAATGGATTGGAGATTTATCCACAGATGAATTAAAGGAATTAGTAAAGCTATAAAGGAAGGCAAATACGTTAAAATAGAAAGCTTTTATGATGCAAATAAAAGCAAAGTGTTATCTTTCGGTCGGCATGATGCTTGTTTTTATGTTCAAAACATAGTAAATGAACTTAGACGGAAACGACATTATTAACATATTTCAGAGTATCCAGGATGTAAAACGGGATCAAATAGATCAACGTCATTTCAAAGATGCTTATGAAAATTTACTCGGACAGCTTTATACAACCTGTATCAAAGCAGTATCAGGTCAATCTGACGGTAAGGATGCATGGGTAAGCATACATTTCTCTAGTATACAACTTCTTTTAGTCCAAGCTAGCTTAAAAACCTACCGACAGAAATTACATGTTGAATTATGTGATATCCAGACCAATGGACGGGCCTGTGATAGGTTGGCGGAAGATGTACTTTCCGTTTACACGACGATTAAAAAAGTAGGTAATTTTATTGAAAGAAAGGAAGATCTGGGCTTGGATATAGAGCACATGGCTTTATTTAGGTAACAGGCACCGCCTTTAGCTTTGAGGGCTAAATTGTCAGGATATTTCTACTATTATGATGGTTGCGAGGTGACAATTGGTATACCCAGTACCTATTATCTTTTAAACCCTGCAAAACATTTAATTACAAATTACTAAGGAGGAAACTACTTGTGCTGAAATGCGTAGAACTACACATTAGAATTAGCCTAATGTATAGGACGGTTAGTTAGGTATTTCTGAGAACCCTATAACGTTTTAACACATGAGCCTCTATCACTTCACCCCTTTCCTTGCGGTAATTTCCGGACTGTTGCTAGGTATCAGTTTTACATATTGGCGCTTTCAACGACAAAAGAAGCATTTGAAAACACTTCTTAAGCGGCAACACATTACTTACCAACAATTAAAAGAACAACATCAATCAGTCGGTGATCAGCTTCATAGTCTTCGCAATGCACACGACCGTTTGAATAGTTCTTATAATAAATTATATGTTGAGCTAGATGAATGTCGTAACCAGTTACGCAAAGCATTTACGGCACAAAATCGTTATTTAGACCGGATCACTAATCAGCAAGTGGCTATTCAAGAATTACAGGACCAAAATAACTCGCTGCAAAAGAAGCATATTCAACAACCGATTATCAATAATAAAGCAGGAGGGCCCATTCCAAAGGCTCATTTCTCTAAGCGGGCTAAAAGACAAGTTGCGGAAGAAGAAACAGTATTGCCAGTCATTAAAGACGACTTAAAAAAGATCAAAGGAATTGATCCTGGAATTGAAAAAGTACTAAATCAAGCTGGGATAATTACCTGG
>CBDUIU010000618.1:0-3321 GCA_965367335.1 uncultured Saprospiraceae bacterium | reverse complement strand
GGGAAAGTCCAATAGATTAAGAATAAATAGATAGGTCTGAATCAATAATTCGGACGCTACATCAGGATCAGCGGCCATGACACGAAGTTGGTCCAAAAAACGAACTTCATACCTGGAAGAAAAGATATGTCCTCTGTCCAACATGATGCACGCGTATTTTAACCGTCGGATCAAATAATATTTATCTATCATATCGGCAGCTTGTTGGAGGCTGGGATCAAAACGGCGAACCCGTTGTTTTAAAAAATGCCGATCCTCCAGGTCTGCCATTTGATAGAGTCGGAAGAAATGATCTTCGGTAATATATTCTATTTGCATGACCGCTTCACTCGCCTGGCGAAAATGGTAAGCATAATTTTTTTCCAGACCTCTTTCCATCATCGCCTCCAGAATGGAATATGATTTGGCGAAATCATCTTGCTCAAAACGATGGACCCCTAAAAAACGAATGGCCAACTTTGTCAGGTAACTCATCAAATGACGTAAATAGGCTTCATCATATGGTTTATCACCATACAGCTCCTTAAATACCCGCCGCATCTCCAAGCGTTTTGGGCGGAAAGCAGGTGCCTGCGCACGTAGATATTGACAAAGGGGGATTAATTCTTTTCTGCGATTATAGTAGGGAGAAGCAACAAAGTCCCTAAAGGCTTTCCACTCTGATTTTTCAAAACATTGAACCAGGTTTAATAGTTTACTGTCAATCATTTCACAAAATAATTAATAAAATAAAATTAAATATAGTATTTTTTTCCTTAATTTTTGCGAAAACTACTTCTATTCATATAATATTATTTATAATTCATAATAAATTAAACTATTGATAATCAGTTTCTTAATAAAGATGTGTTAGGTGAACAAAAATTAACCCTTGTCTTAAATTATTTGAAAGTTAGTAAAAAATGTAATTGGTTCCACTCTAAAGTTTGTCTACTTTTGCACTGTCACTAAGAAAATAGATGACATCAATTGATTCCATGACTTTATTAAAAAAACTTTACTACTGCACCTTGATGATCATAGCCCATGCGACTATGGTTAAAGCCCAGTCAATCTGGCCAGGTGACGTCAACAATAATGGCATTGTGAATGGGGTTGATTTGCTGTATGTCGGGCTGGGATATGGCGAAACCGGGCCTATCCGATTAAATGCAGATAATGATTGGGAAGAACAAATCATTACAATTCCCTGGGCCCAATTTTTCTCAAACGGCATCAATTACGCCTACGCAGATTGTAATGGCGATGGCACCATCGATGATACAGATATCGAGGAGGTTATCGTAGAAAATTTCTATCAAACACACTTACCCCGCTTATCGGATGGATTTGAAAACGGCCAGGTAGGTGTTTCTCCACAAATTAGATTAGAACCAGTATCAAATGATATTCTTGCAGGTACAGAGCTGGAGGTAAAAGTGATCCTTGGCACCAGTAACTTACCGGTAAAAGATTTTTTTGGGGTTACATTCCAACTCAGTTTTAACGCTGATTTGGTTGACGAGAGCGACGATTTTCTCTTTGAGCTTTCTCCGACTGCCTGGGTTGATCCCAGCGGAGGA
The DNA here is from genome assembly GCA_965367335.1 of uncultured Saprospiraceae bacterium. Taxonomy (GTDB): domain Bacteria; phylum Bacteroidota; class Bacteroidia; order Chitinophagales; family Saprospiraceae; genus CBDUIU01. Next base: position 1,759 of record CBDUIU010000618.1, on the reverse strand, counting down.
GCTCAAAGTCGCTCCGTTTTATTTGTCGATGAAACTACCGGCAAAGCGGAAATGGCCCTGACCCGAATTGACGGACAGACGATACCCACCGGCAGCGGTGAGATCGGTAGTTTTCGCATTATCATCGAAGACATTGTGGTTGGTCGGCAAATAGATACCTTCCACCTCCAAATTGATAGCATTAAACTAATTGATAAAGACTTTAATACTTTCCCAACAGCACCCGATACAGCATCCGTAATTGTAAGGTCAATGGCGGTTGGGACAACTTCGGCTCCTGTAACCGTTTTAAGGGTATACCCAAACCCAACACAACAACTACTTCACATCGAAACTCCCGGCCATGCCATTGACCAACTCTTTCTTTACAACCCACAGGGGCAGCTCATCACCAAAACTCCTCATACTATGAGAAACACCGGAGTACAATTAAATATGAGTAGCGAACCTCCGGGCTTATACCTTCTTCGCATCAGCGCCAACAACCGATGGTTTACAGAGAAATTATTATTGACAAACAACAGACCATAGACATCCAAAGTTAATTTCAACGCTAGTTTTAAGTTTTTTATGAAAGAATTATAATCCCTTGAACGAACGGGCGGTCATAGCCGCCCGTATTTTTTTCCCTCCCTACTTAAGCTGATTTCACAAGGACACCCTTTCCTCCCACCGCTTCAATAAAATTTAATATCTTAGATTTTAAAAAAATGCCTTCTACCATTGAAGAAGTACTTGCCGCCCTTGATCAGATTATCGAACAAACCATCAAGGAAAATAATTATCTCGGCATCTTTGCCTACGTATATCGACGAACTACCGCAGGCATCCAACAAGCTATTCGCGCAGGAGCTTTTGAAGACAACCCACGCATGGAGGTCTTCGATGTACACTTCGCCAACTACTATCTAAAAGCATTTGAACAATTACAAGCAGGTGAAGCGACCAGCCGATGCTGGGCTTCTGCTTTTGAGGCACGCAATAACCAACTCGCCAATATCCAACACCTCTTACTCGGTATGAATGCCCACATCAACCTGGACCTGGCGCTTACCGCAGCAGAGGTCATGCGAGGAAAAGATATCCAGCACATCAAAAATGATTTTAACAAAGTCAATGATATCCTGGCCAGCCTGGTTAATGAACTACAGAATAGTTTAGCCCGAATATCGCCCCTCTTCTTTTTAGTAGATTGGCTGGGAAAGGATCGGGACGAAGCGCTGATCAATTTTTCCATGACAAAAGCACGTGATCAGTCCTGGCGCACGGCCTGTTTGTTATGGGCTGCCGAAGATAAAACCAGGCAGTTCCAAATTGACCTTGCGGATGAAACCGTAGCGACGATTGCAAAAGGAATTATCCATCCTCCGGGGCGTTTGTTGCGATGGGCTTTGAGACTAGTCGGTCGTTTTGAGGAAAAAAGAGTAGATCAAATAGTAAGCAGGCTCAGGGTAGCTGTCCATTAAGTTTCACTGTAATTAACCAAAAAGTGGTAGTTTTGTACTTAAGTACTTGGTCAAAAATATGTTGCCATAAAATTGTCCAGGCACGCAACTCACTAAATCAGCCAAAAAGAGCGTTTCAAAAAGTATGTTAAGTAACTATTCTACCCTCAATTCCTGCCCAAAGTTAATATTGGGCTTGTTTCTCTTTCTATTTATCATGCCAGGGCAAAGCCAGGCTCAGGAAGAAGCTAGTGATGATTCTGCTCCGATGCGCGTGGTTCACTGCACTGCCGTGGACCAGCAGTTGAACATTA
>CBDUIU010000617.1:0-3323 GCA_965367335.1 uncultured Saprospiraceae bacterium | reverse complement strand
CTGATGGTTCTGGTGGGTTTTACACTCCTAATTTCCCAACGTATCCTTCCGGTCATGCTACGTTTTCAGCGGCAGCTTCAATCGTACTGGAAGAGGCGTTCGGTTCTAACTATACCTTCACCGACCGTAGCCACGAAGGACGGACAGAGTTCAAAGGAGCACCTCGTACGTTCAGCTCATTCAAAGAAATGGCCTTGGAAAATGCTTATAGCAGAGTGCCACTCGGGGTTCACTTTATGTCGGATTCGAAAGCGGGAAGTGATTTAGGGTTTGTTATTGGCGAAAGAGTAGTCGCGTTGCCCTGGAAATAATTTTAAAAAAAAATGGGCTAATCACTTGTCCGGCTGATTGAAAAATAAAAGCCAGTTTGATTGTGATGTTTTGCAGCTCATTGAGAAAATTTTAGATAACTTTAATCGAAAAAGTACTGTTGCAATATTTTACAACAGTACTTTTTCAAAAATAAAAACAATATGGACAAATGGTTAAGCAGCCTGAAGACAGAAACGCCCCAGGAAGGGTTCGAATTAGCCATCAAACTGGCTCGAATGGGGGTGAAATATACCCAGCCCGATATGGAGGTGTTAAAAGCAGGAAGAAAAGAATATGCAGAAAACGCCACATTTCTCATTCAGGCATCTCAGGTCATTGCTATACATTATCAAACGGTTGCAAAAGCTAATAACTATTGGAGCGAGTAAAATGATCCTACAACTTTCCGAAATTTTTATCCCTTTGCCTGATAAAGTTATTTATTCGGCGGAGGAATTATATGCCCTGGAACTGAAGCCGAGTTTTATCCAAAAAATGACTGCCCACTTTAACCTCAGTTATGTGGAAAATAAAACAGGCGAAGGAAATTTGTGTTTTGCAGAAAACAAGGAGCTCCGGCCTGAATTCAGGATGACTTTTAACAAGGCAGATGTCGTAAAGAAAGTCTTTATCTATCTTTCTAAAGAAAGGGTCAATGTGGTGCAGGATAAGTTAGATTTTACGGAGCATTTCTTCACGCCATAGAAAAACAATAACCGTACATGAATAATAAAGTAATCACTATAAAAGAACAAAAACAAAACATCCGGCAATCGATGCTGGAACAACGGAACAACATGCCCCGCCTGCTCCGGAATGAATACTCCGGAAAGATATGCGATCAATTATGGAAAATTATTGAAGAAAATAATCTTCAGGTCATCCACAGCTACCTGACAATGGGATCAGAGGTAAATGTACTACCACTGTTACAAAAAGCATTGGACGCCGGACTGACCGTTGTAGTTCCCAAGACGCTTAAAAAACGGCAAATGCAAAATTTGATGCTAAATGATTTGAAAAATATGGAAGCTGGTATTTTTGGCACGTATCACCCAAAGGATACCGCCGAATATACCGGTCATTATGATTTAATTATTGTAGCTGGGTTGGCTTTTGATGAAAAAGGCTATCGCGTTGGATATGGAGGCGGGTATTATGATACCTTTCTTGTTGGACAGCCCAATGCCCGTAAAATAGGCGTATGTTATCCTTTTCAACAATTAGAGGAAGTACCCGTTGAGCCACACGATGTCCGCTTGGACGATCTCATAAGTTGAACCGACGGATAAGCTGTACGGTATCTGAAAAAAACAGGGTTTCTATATTCGATAGCTTGAGACAGGGGCGTAGATAATTCGCTCCACCCACAACTCATATCTCTCCCAACACTTTTTGCCCTTTCTCCATACTCTCCAACATCATCCGTTTTACCTCACTGATCTCATCCGTTGATTTTTTCAAATAGTTCAGCGCCTCCGCTTCCGACATTTTGTTGACCTCTTTTTGGGGTGTCAAACCATGCATCCAATCCCACATGGCTTTTTCCGCTTTCTTCAAATCGGTAATTGATTGAAGTGTGGTGCTGTCCTGAGGCATGGCTTTGAGGCGCTTTTCAATTTTCTTCATGGTACTCATCTCCGGCATCACTTCATCGTGGATGACCATCATCTGATCCCAGGCTTGGGTGACAGCTTCGGAACTTGCTGGTTGAGAATCGTTGGCTGCCGGTTGATTGTTACAAGCCAGGAATAGGGTAGTGGCTAGTAATAGCAATAAGGGTAATTTTTTCATAGAGTAAAGATACAAAGGTCTAACCAAATCAGACAGCGATCCTTATCACTATTTTGTCAAAATTCAAATAGAAAATGACTCTACGTTTTATCTCAAACTAGAGGATCTCCATGATAATAAGGTATAGGGTTAATTGAGGAATTTGCATAAACATATGGGGATGGATCAAAAAGTAGCGGAGAAACCAAGGAAGAAGGTGATTGGCCACTTAGTTGAACAGCATTTTTTTCATTAAAGAACTTCATATAAGTAGTCGCTGCCGGACCGGTATTAAAGATTAGATCTAGTATGGAAACAGAATGTTGGAAGGGCCCGCTAATTTGCTGGTATTCCGGATACCCGGAGTAGTCCATCCAGCGTATTTCTATCTCATGTTGGCTGAATAACTGTTCATCAAGATAACCTCTGGCGGAAGGTCCACTGATATAATGAGTAGCTTGCAAGTCTTTACAGATCTGGAGTAATTTTTCAGTTCTGCCACCTTTAAAATTGAATGCGGACGACCAGTAAAAGCGAGTTGAAATTCCCAGGATTTTGCAAATAGCTTGTAAGAATAGATAGTTAACCTGGCTTAGGTGTTGATCTGTTGCTGATTGGTAGAGTATTTCGAACAAGGGGCCATATTCCTGGAAGTATGGTGCTTTTCGGTAATTCTGCACAATCCTATCCCAATGCTTCTGTGGCCAGTCTTGATCTGCTACTTCAGTTTCATTGATCTTTTGATGGTATTTTCCCTTCACCTTAACAGGTATGGTTAACCACTGTAAACCATCAGGCGTTTTGATCTGATTTCGATTGCGCCAATCTCTTTTGGTATATTGCATGTCGTCATACATTACATAAATATCTGCCCGTTGAATGGCATCAATGTATCCCTTCCAGGGAATATAGTTGGATTGAGAAATAAAAACTTTCATCTTGGTTATAGTTAAATGGGGTCAGTTAAAATAGGAGAGAACCTATTCTATATGCATAATAATTTATGGAGAGTAAAAGAACTTTAGGAAGCAATTTCCCGGACAACCTTACATGGGCTACCAAAAGCCACTACACCAGGAGGAATATCTCGGGTCACTATACTGCCCGCTCCAATAAAGGAAGCTGGGCCAATGCTGATCCCATCGAGAATGACGGCCCCAATCCCAATGGTTGCTCGCTCACCTATGTGAACTTTGCCCCCAATATTGACACCTGGGTTGATACTCACAAAGTCGCCT
>CBDUIU010000616.1:0-3324 GCA_965367335.1 uncultured Saprospiraceae bacterium | reverse complement strand
AATTAGCTTATGATTCCATCCGTCGTCGGGTAGCTGATACCTTGCTGCGGTTATATGAAAAAGAAGGTGTAAATGAACTGGATTTTCTCCGTCGGGATCTGGCTCGCATGGCCGGTACAGCCAAGGAAAGTGTCGTACGTACATTGACTGACTTCAGACACGAAAAGCTCATCGATATAAAAGACGGGACAATTATAATTTTGGACCCGAAAGGGCTCAAGGATTTATATGGATAATAGCGGTTATGGTGTTAAAAAAGATACTTCAAATCCAAATTATCCCTTCTGATGTTTCACCATACGGAATAGCTTTGTTGGTGAGGTAGCGGAAACCCGCCCACCATGCCAGCGCGGCATCTATCTGATGCCAATTGTCAGGTGGATCAACAAAAGGGTAGGGGAGTACTATGTTTAATAAATCAATAAAGGGTTTGATGTCCTTACTTTTTTTCTGATAAAATCCAGTATTTGCTAACAATTCTTTTACTACCTGGGCAGGGTAGGTTTCAATGACCGGGATCTGCTGTTTTGTCAACGCGCTTTGTAAGCGCATAGCTCTTGCTGTCAGCCCTCCCAAAAACATGGGAGACATTGCCTTTAATTTTCGATCACAAATGCGATAAAAGAAATCATCTCCCTTATCAAAATAGGCTGGGGGTAAGCTCAACGGAGCATCCAGGGCAACCAAAGTAGGTTGGCGCATCGAACTATTTTCCAGCACCATCGCATCTGCATCCTTTTTTTTCTCACTTTGAATAAAATGCAAACAGGACGATTGATCGAAACAGATTACCGTTGTTCCCGCTAGTTTTGAGCCATAATCTATTCCGAAATGCATGTAAATTGATTTTATGGGTACGAGTACAGCTTTATCTATGTCTGGCTATAAGTTAAGGCTCATTATTTATCCAATGTATTCCACTTCTTTCCCTGGCTTTGCATACGATAACCTCCCTAGTCTTTTTGTCCGGTGATAACTATCCAATGCTGAGCAAGTAATACTTCCTGCCTGCTCAATATCCAGATAACCATCTTCTAATAAACATCCTTCAGGGTAGAAGACTTCCTTTACTTCTCCAATGATCAAAAAAGTCCCATTGAGTGGGATTTCGATTTTTTCCCGAAAGGCCAAACCAATTCTAACCGGGCTCTCCGCCACATAGGGCGCTGCAATTTGTTTACTGTAAATCGGATTCAAACCCGTCGCTTCAAATTCTGATTCCCCCTCCGGGTACCTCGCTGAAGTTTGATGTGCTTGCTGAAAAAATTCTGCAGTGATGTGATTAAAAGTATAAAATCCTGTTGCCAAAATATTGTGGTACGTATGACGGGTTACAGGAACTGGGCGCATAATGAAACCCATTAAAGCTGGATTCGCACCGATGTGAATAACAGAACTGATAATAGACAGATTCGTCTGTCCTGTTTCGTTTTGGGTACCTACCAGATTGACACTTTTAAATCCGCTCAAAGAATTGATAAAACGTGTTCGTTTTCTTTTTTCAAAGTCTAAAAAAGTTGATTGAGGGATGTGTTGTAATTCTATTGTTGACATTTTGATTGTTTTAAATACGGATATAATTCCTGTATTTTAGTATACGGTTGTATAAAACGTTTACACCTTTAAATTTCCCATTCCGCCGTCGACACCAATCACTTGCCCTGTGATCCAGGCCGCCTGGTCGGATAACAGATAATTAGCCATGCTTGCCAAATCTTCCGGAGTACCAACGCGTTTTAGCGGATGACGTTCGTCGGAAGCTTCACGGCGCTTTTCATTGGCGAGTAACTTGGATGCTAGCGGGGTATCGACCAGCGAAGGTGCGATACAGTTGACGCGAACCGCCGGCGCCCATTCTGCGGCCAGTGACCGGCAAAGACCTTCTACGGCTCCTTTGGCAGAAGCAATGGAAGCATGAAATGGCATACCCTGGCCAACAGCAACTGTGCTAAATAAAACTACGGAAGCCTGGCCAGATTTCTTTAATCGCTTTTCTAACATTTGTAAAGTCTTAACTGCTCCAATTACATTAATGTGAAAGTCTTGCAAAAATTGCTCAGGCTTTAGCGAACGAAAAGGCTTTAACTCAATCGAGCCAGGGCAGTAAACAACCCCGTCGATGGCCTCTGGAAAAGGAAGCCCGCTTAAGTCAGCATTGAGGATGTCTCCTGTATAAGCCTGGACATTTTTCAAGCCGGGCGGCAATTGTGCCGTACGGGAAATGGAGAAGATTTGATGTCCTTGTTGATCCAATTGTTGGATCAAAGCAGCCCCAATTCCTGAGCTGCCACCTATCATTACGATGTTTTTTGGCATAATAACTATATCTTGTGGAATAAATATTGACAAATATTGAACAGGATTCAATAACTTTTGTTTAATCATCCAAGCTGTTAAAAAAGAGAAGGTTAAACAAAAAGATAATAGTTTGTTTAACATTTGTTCATCCGGGCCATAATAACCTTATTACAGTGGTAAATGATCAATTAAAGAGTATGTATTCCATTAGAGAATTAGAACAGTTATCAGGAATCAAGGCACACACCATCCGGGTGTGGGAACGTCGTTATGGCATTTTGAAGCCACATCGAACGGATACGAATATTCGTCTCTATGATGATGATCAGTTGATTAAACTGTTAAATGTTTCCACTTTGCTAAATGGTAATTGGAAAATTTCCAAGGTATCTAAGTTGACGAAGGAAGAAATTCAGCAGGAGGTCCGCAAGTTAGTAGTAGTAGCCGGAAGCTCTGATGATATTCATGTAACGGAACTGTTACGTTATGCTTTGAATTTTGATGAGGTAGGATTTGAAAAAATTCTCACCTATAATATGATGGACAAGGGGGTGAAAACTACCTTTTTACAGATCGTTTATCCTTTTCTCCAGCGGGTCGGTCTGATGTGGCGAACCAACGCTATCAATCCGGCACAAGAGCATTTCGCCTCTAATATCATTCGGAGAAAACTGATTGCTGCCATCGACAATATTCCACAGCCGGAATATTCACCTTTTACCTTTTTGCTATTTTTACCCGAAAAGGAACACCATGAAATCGGACTTCTGTTAGCTAATTTTCTCATTCGCTCGGCAGGTGTCAAAACGATCTACCTCGGGTGTAATGTCCCTTATCAAAATGTAGTGAAAACTACTGAAGTTGTAGATACCGATTATCTCCTCTCTTTCTTTATCACCCCGCGTGAGGAAGGGTTCTACGCTGATTATCTCAAACAATTATCTGATGTTTTTAAAGACAAGCAAGTTCTCGTGGCCGGTCGGGTACTACACGATATTTCTGCGAGTTTTCCTAAAAATGTCCGTT
>CBDUIU010000615.1:0-3326 GCA_965367335.1 uncultured Saprospiraceae bacterium | reverse complement strand
GGATAAACATGACTATGCCAGCTACAGCCGATACTGGTGGCCAGATCCAAATCAGCCTGATGGTCTGCCTTATATCCGGCGCGATGGTGAAACAAACCCGGAAAGTCAAAGCCTGAAGGAATCTGACCGGCAAAGAATTGGAGCTCTAGGCATAAATACCGAAACGTTGGGACTTGCCTACTACCTAACCGGAGAAGAAAAGTACGCCCAAAAAGCAGCTGAGTTGCTTCGGGTCTGGTTTCTGGATGCAGCGACCCGTATGAATCCAAATGTTAATCATGCGCAATGCAGGCCTGGTCATAATAACGGCACCAAGTCTGGCGTACTGGATGGTCGCCTTATGATACGCGCCCTGGAGGGGTCCATTCTGATCGCCGGCTCATCTGCATTGAGTGCTGCTGAACGTAAAAGTTTGAAGGCTTGGGCTGGGGATTATTTTACCTGGCTTACTACCAATGAAATGGCACTCGAGGAAGCTGCTTCAAAGAATAACCATGGTTCGTTTTACGATGTGCAAGCACTGTACTTCGCCCTTTATTCTGGTAACATCGAGGCAGCAACTCAAATTGCACAGAAGTTCGTTCAGCGCCGTGTCTATTCACAGATTAAACCGGACGGTTCGATGCCTGAAGAGATGGCTCGCACCCGTCCTCTTTTCTACAGTATCTATAACCTGCATGCCATGTTCCTGGTGGCGCATCTTGCAAAGAAAGTTGGTGTAGACGTCTGGAAAGCTGACGATGAAGATTCGCGTTTGCGGGCTGGACTTGACTATCTCGTCCCCTATACCAATCCAAATAAAAAATGGCCACACCCAACGCTTGGAGAAACCGACAGGATGGAAATGTTCGCCATTCTGCAGATGGCTGACCGTGCCTATCCAGATGGGAACTATTTGAAGGTGGCGGAGATGCTTCCATTAGAAAGGCGTAAAATCCAGCGAACTAATCTTGTGTTTCCATTGATGCGGTAATTTTTTCAATAAATAATAAAGACAACGAAAGTCGAAAAAGAAAAAACGGTAACCGACAAAGTGCAAAATGGCTAGTGCGGCTGAACGCGTTTTCATGGTTTGCTCGTAGTGTTGTACTTAATAATACATTGTCAGAAACCTCATACCAATGATAAAATTCTTTAGAAAAATTAGACAAAACTTGCTTTCGGAAAACAAATTCAGTAAATATTTACTTTATGCAATCGGCGAAATTATCCTGGTAGTAGCTAAGCAAGGCTTTGAGTAACCCTGCCTGAACTTCCGTCACGGCAGGCAGCCAACAATTGAACTTCTTTCAAGCGTCGCTTATGAAGTATTCCGGCTTTACGGAGATAAAAAAGGAAACATAAAAGTGAAAGGATGACCAGCAGTTAATATTGTAAATTCAGATGAAATTTAATATATGAAAGAAAAAATACTTAGTAGCCTACTTGCAATTTTTTTCCTGTCAATTTGTAGTGTACAAGCTCAGGAATTTACATTCCATCTCTCATCAGAAATAGGTGTAAGTACTTTTTACAAGACAAGGAATAGTGATCCTTCACAAAGAGGAAAAGGAGTGATTTCAAAATTCAAAGTTGGATATGGAATTGGAGTTCTGACAAAATATAAAATTAAAGAAAAATTGTTAATAGGAACTGGATTGGAATTTCAAAGTCTGGGGGCTAAAGAAGAAAAAATTAAACAGGAATTTAATAAGACTATAAATAATATCAGTTTTTTAGAATCCTATGTTTACGATGATGTAAATATTACCTCAAGATATCTTAGTCTACCGTTGTTTGTAGAGTTCAGACTTAGTAAATTACAAGTGTCAACAGGTTACCAAATAAGCCGTATTATTGAAGGGAGGTACAAAATTAAAACAAATAGAAAATCAGAACTAGTGCCGTCTTCAGTGATGGTAAACCAAAGTACCGTTAATGAATCAGTAAAATTCACAGCATGGGATTCCGGGTTAATTGTTAGTCTGACCTTTACAATAACTGATAAGATAGGGGCTGGGATTAACTACTATCATGGATTTAATGATATTTCAACTGAATTAGAGCCACCAGGCGTATATAGGAAGAATAAATTATTGGCACTTGGTATTCAATATTGTTTATAAGTTTGCTAAGGATTTGTTTGGGTATTTAAAAGCAAAAATCGGAAGCTATTTCACACTTTTATTAGAGTAAGCGGTAAAACACAAGTACAACCTGGTTTCCGATGGAGCGAAATTTGACAAAGCAGTACGAGCTGCTGCAGTATTCCAGGACAATGGTCATACTGTACAAAAAATCGCGCAACAATTTCCTTACACCAACATTTTTTTGTATTTTTAAACATCATAAAACAAAAGCCTCCCGTCAAGCTACAAATAGGTTTTGTACACATCAGGGTTATCAATGGGTGTAGGGAATAAAAAGCGAACTAATGTCCAACCATATCCGGCTTTTCCTGATCGCATTATATTGTTTAATGAGCATATATTTACAAAATATCCATGCTCAAAACTTGATTTTAGAATATCCAACAAAAGACTTTGAGCAGATCGCTCTGGATAGCTTTATAGAGTTTGTTGGAAGTGTTGAAGGGGACTTGTTGGAAATCGACTCTATCGCCTCAGACCGCCTAAACTATATTCCCAAAACGGCAATTGATAAGACGCTATTGACCAGTCCACAGTGGGCACGCCTTGAAATAAGTAACAAGTCAGCAACAGCAAATCAGAATTACCTTTCCTTAAGTGGTCGTTATCTAGACTCGGTGAAAATCTATGAATTAAGCAAGCATTCTTTAAAATTTCTTTTCCGACTGGATATGGACGAAAAGGCAGGAAATAATTACCTGTACTCGAAAAGAAACCTGGCGCCCCTTTCTTTATATCCTTATCAGAAAAGAGTTCTTTTTTTCCAGATCTTTCATTCGAAAGATTCTCACATCTCCAGTTTAAAGTTTCGGGGATTTCTACACCACGACAGTCATCTGGTGAATTCACTCTTAAGATCCAGAGGAACTTCTTTTCTCTCAGAAGGCATCCTCCTCATCTTTGCTTTGATCAGCATCTTTCTTGCTTTTAGTTTCCGATCCTGGGATTTTTTCTATTTCGCTTTATTCGTCTTATTTTCTACTACACTAATCGTGAGTGATATAGGGATAATCAGTGGACATTTTTATCCACTGGAGCGGAATTTTCTATTAGGTATTGAAGATGGTGCAGTCGGAATGATATTCTTCGGAGGCATGGTGCTCTCGGCGACCCTTTTCGTAAGTACCTACCTGCAACTCAAACAACATCTGCCAAAGTTTAGAAAGTACTATATCGGGATTAGTATATTGTGTTGTG
>CBDUIU010000614.1:0-3330 GCA_965367335.1 uncultured Saprospiraceae bacterium | reverse complement strand
ATGATCAGATACTCAACTACGTTCGTGCTGTAGCTGCCGTATCTCCACGAGTGAGGTTAAGGGAATATGCCCGCAGCTACGAAAACCGTCCTTTAGTAGTGTTGACAATTACATCAGATAAAAATCATCAGCGGATCGAGGAAATCAAGACCCAGCATATAGCTTTGACGAACACCAGGCGTTCGCGCAAACTTTCCATCAAAGATATGCCCACTGTTGTCTATCAAGGTTTTAGTGTGCATGGAAACGAACCGAGTGGAGGGAATGCAGCACTTTTGGTGCTCTATTACCTGGCTGCGGGCCAGAGCCCGGAAGTATCAACTTTGCTCGATGAAGTGGTCATCCTTTTAGACCCCGTTTATAACCCGGATGGTTTTAATCGTTTTTCCACCTGGGTAAATATGCACAAGGGAAAAAACATGGGAACACACGAAGCCAACCGGGAATTTAACGAAGCATGGCCCGGAGGACGCACCAACCATTATTGGTTTGATCTCAATCGCGATTGGCTTCCTGTCCAGCACCCGGAGTCTGTTGGTAGAATTAAAATATTTCATGAGTGGAAACCGGATGTATTAACGGATCACCACGAAATGGGCAGTAATGCTACATTTTTCTTTATGCCGGGCATTCCCACCCGGGTCAATCCGAATACGCCTTGGGAAAACCAGGAGCTAACTGGAATGATCGGTGATTTTCATGCCAAGGCTTTAGATAAAATTGGCGCTCTTTATTACACCCAGGAAAGTTTTGATGATTTTTATATTGGTAAAGGTAGCACCTATCCGGATGTGAATGGTTCGATTGGGATTTTGTTTGAACAGGCAAGTTCCCGGGGGCATCTTCGGCAAACGGTAAATGGGCAACTAAGCTTTCCTTTTACTATACGCAACCAGGTAACCACAGCGCTTTCTACCTTGACAGCGGCCCAAGCACTACGCGAAAAAATTCTGGATTTTAAACGTCGTTTTTTCCTTGATGCTGAAAAAGATGCAGCCAAAGATGGGCTCGGAGGTTGGGTGTTGGCTGCTCCCGGAGATGCCAGCCGGCTAAAAGAATTTGCCAGGATCTTACAAACACATGATGTAGAAGTTTATGAATTGGCTAAGCCACTAACACTGGACCGGATTCAGTTTAATCCGGGAGAGACCTTGGTCGTGCCTGCCAACCAGACACAATATCGTTTTATCAAGGCAGCCTTTGAAAAACGTACCAGTTTTATAGATAGTCTTTTTTATGATGTATCTGCGTTTTCTTTACCCCTGGCTTTTAATTTACAGTATGCCGAGTTAGGAGGGAAGTTCAAAATGGAGAATGTGAAGGGGGCAGCCTATCAAAAAAGAGCGGGCCAGGTTAGTGCTAAGGTACAACAGCCAGATACTTATGCTTATGCTTTTTCATGGTCAGACTATGCAGCTCCGCGTGCGTTGCAATTGTTGATGGAAAAAGGGTTACATAGCCGGGTGGCTACGGGCTCTTTTAAAGCAAAAACAACAGCGGGCGAAATTCAGTTTAAGCTGGGAACAATAATTCTACCGTTGCAATTGCAAACGATAAGGGCAGAAGAGGTGGCAAATACACTCAATGAAATTGCTGAACTTACTGGAGTGACAATGTATCCTATCCTCACCGGGTTAACGAGTCAGGGACTGGATTTGGGTAGCCGCGGGATTTTACCCCTGGAAAAACCAGAGGTGATGCTAGTTGTGGGTCCAGGCGTGAATTCATACGATGCTGGAGAAGTTTGGCACCTGTTGGATCAGCGCTATGATATGGCGGCTACTTTAGTGAGTACTGAGCGGCTTTCCCGCACAAAATTAACAGATTTTAATACCATTGTGATGGTAAACGGGAGTTACGGCGAAATTTCAAAAAGTGGGGTAGATCAATTGCAGCAGTGGGTGAGCAATGGTGGTAATTTGGTCTTGATGCGAGGGGCAATCCGTTGGGCAGTTGGCCAGCGTTTAGTCAATGTGAAATTTAGATCTACAGAAAAAAAGCAGTCCGAACAACGCCCCTATGCTAAACGCTCTGCTGATTCCGGAGCGAATGTGGTCGGTGGTGCTATCTGTCAGGTGGAAATAGATTTATCACATCCCTTAACATATGGCTACAATGAGGTTACGCTTCCTGTTTTTCGTCGGGGTACCTTAGTTATGGAAAAAGCGGACAATGCCTATGCGACGCCTTTGGTTTACCCCTCGCAGCCCTTGTTGAGTGGTTACATGTCAAAATCTAATCAACAAACATTAGGTAACTCTGCCGCGGCGGTCGTCGGTCGGCTCGGCAAAGGGCGAGTAATATGCTTGTTGGATAATCCCAATTTTCGGGCTTTTTGGTATGGTACTAACAAACTATTTGCTAATGCGATTTTCTTTGGAAAAATTATTTCCAGTCAAGCTTGTGAGGCAGCTCCTGCTGCTGAAAAATAGTCTGATTTGAATTAATAAAATGAGAAGTGATAAAAAAGAAAGCCCTGAGCTGGTGGGAAAATTCTGCTCAGGGCTTTCGTTGGATGGTAGTGTAGTTTCTCAGTACATATAGGTAGGAATGTTTATACTTGTAAAATATAAGCCAAAGTTAATAGGCAAAAATACATGAGGCAATACCATTTTTCAGGTATTTATACCGACTAAATTTAGGTATTAAAAAAAAAACAACCTTTTTTCCCACATTAATTGTACATTTCCGAAAGGTTAATTATTTTAGCGTTTATAAATTGGAATAAAGAAATTATTAAAAAATTCATTTTTGGTTTTTTGGGGTTATCAAGAGCAGTAATTTATTACTGCTCTTATTTTTTTAAACTTCTCTTATTTTTTTCCCTACTATATTAGTAAACAGAATACTGAATTCTCCCATAAGTATGGACAATCACTGCCCATTCTATTGCGGGTGTCGTCATACAATAATTGGAGGAAGTAGTAAAAGCTAAAAAATTATTAGGTGATAAAAATCAGGCAAACGTATTGATAATTATCAATGCCTGTTCCTGGAGACTGTCGTACATTTGAATTGTCATTAATTAGACAGCAGTAGTAAGTTGTGAGTAGGGCCTGTTTACCGGTAACGTTCGGTAGACAGGTTCTTTTTTTGTTCTTGTTTTCTTTTCTTTTTAACTTTTTTCGGGCCAAAATACAGCCACACCCCGGACCCTAATAATAACAACAGTCCAAAGCCCAAAAGATTCATAGATACCAGCTTGAACCCATCACTGACGATCGATCCGTCATGCAAGGCTTCTATCCAGTCGGAATGACGCTTCGCAATGGATTTCACTTCTCCACTTACGCCATCTATCTGTACTTCCCAATAACCTTTTTTGAATAA
>CBDUIU010000613.1:0-3338 GCA_965367335.1 uncultured Saprospiraceae bacterium | reverse complement strand
CAGCAGAATTTCTTAATATGCTTTTGACATCCTTTGCTTCAAATGACCTGACAAGTTTTCGATACACCCTTTCCAGGTTATACGGTAAAATACCATGCTCAGAAAGTCCTTCTTTTGCAAGAATACTGTTACATTCCCCCAGCGGTAATTCAAGGTCTAATAAAAACTGATTAAACGAGTCACAACTCACCAACCATTCTTCTTCGTAGTATTGGCCCAACACATTATTTCTAAAAAACTGCCTGGCCCTACGTTGATTTTGGCTGATCTGGTGGATTTCCGTTCGACTCATTCCCTCTTTAAACTTTGGGAATAACTCATCTGTCAAATTTACAATTGTTGTATCACCATTGTTATTGACAAGGTGGTAACGGGTATGAAACAATAATGCTGTAGTCCAATCTCTTGGTAGGTCCTCAAAGGGTGGCGTGCCCCAATTGTCTAAGTCCATATAATGTCGAACGGCTTCATGCCTGGTGGCATAACGGCGTTTGTCCGGGTCAACGGCATGTTCCGTAATGTATTCAATGTGCTTTTTATAAAAACCGATGAGCTCGGGTGGCAGGGTGAACACTGCCTTTCGATTAATTTTTCGGTGCCCATAAAAACCCCATTTCGTGCAAACCTCATCATCATTGCTTGTAACGACCTCCATCTTTTCTGGCAATCCAATCATAGAAACAAACAACAAGCAACTCAAAGTGACCAGCGTGATAAGGAGGGTATTTTTCATATAGACAAATGGTTACTTGGTATTAATTAAAATTATAAATGCCAGTAGAATTGCTTCAGAGCCACAGCAGCAAACTTACCGTAGATTAATTCGTTTTTCAGGAACCAAAAAATGCATCATACCCCCAAAATACGCCACGAAAAACCCCGTGTTGTACTAACATGAAATCATCATTATCTGTTAGTACATGGTAGCGTTCGATTGAGGTTTCAGCTCCCATTACGTCACTATCCATTAACAACTTTCCGTCGTTTGCGTAAATGTAAATGGGGTAAAACTGAGCGACGTGTTCTTTTCCCTGCTTGTCTGTAACCTTGATAATGCTAAAAGGGACCTTCGCAGTGATCTCCGCTTTTTCCTTATGGTCATTTTGGAAGGCTTCAGCTACCAGCGAACGAAAGCCAACCAGGTACGCCTGGGCCATGGATTTATTCAATGGCTTAGTAGTTGGCTTGGTCAGGTCGTAAAAAGGCTGAACGCTAATCTCATCACCATTGACTTCAAGCGTAAATGATTTATTGCGTTGCAAAGGGTACTCCACCGTCACTTTGGCGATATTATCAGGCTCCAAGCCAAAAACAGTTTTATCCCGCCACTCATCGTTAATCAGAAAATAACGTGGACGCAAAGCTCCTACCCAGCTGGGGATATGCGTCACATAAGGCATATTGGAATCTTCCATGATCATAAAGGTGCCTTCATTGTCATTAGTTGAACCACCGACATAGTACTTCTTGATCGCCTTCCCACTTTTATCATAAAGTTCGACTTTAATTCCATGTGTAGCAATATCCTTTACAACTCCGGGAATGGCAGCATTGGTAAGCCGGTGTTTCATGCGAACACGCCTGACAGCATCCAACAAGTTTTCAATCGCATTTGGACGTGCCTTGTATTTACCATTATATAGCCAATAGCCATTCTTTCTTTCCAGCGTCGTTTTTGTTCCTTTGCGGTCTGCCAGAAATATTTTGTGAATCTGATCGGTGTCATCCACTTCAAAGTGATAATCCTGATGGGCTAATGAGGTCGTTGCTTCTTTTTGCGTCAATAAGTACCAGGCAGTTCCGCCGCCAAGTAACAAAAATAGAAAGAGTAGAATTAGTGTATTTTTCATGAATATTTATGATTAAAAGTCCTAAAAATCTTACTTACACCATACCACAGATGTCATTTTTAGGAATCGAATTGTAGAAGAAATTGAAACTGATTGTATAAATCCTGATTATCTATCCGTTCATTTACCTTGCGTATTTTCGTTGCCGCCAGTAGTGAAAGCCAATTCCAAAAACAGCTAAAAACAATAACGGTAAAACAATATTCAGTAGTCGCCATTTAGTCGCTTCCGTTCGGGTCCGGGCAGTATCCAACAACCGTAATTTGACCTCCTTGGTGCGGGCTTCGATCACGCCTTTGTCATCCATCATGTATTCAATGGCATTGATCATAAAGTCTTTGTTTCCACCAAAAACGAATTTCTCATAAGGATTATACCCCATAGGGCTATAGGTTTCCCGAGCCGGATTAGTTTGGTTTTTAGCCAGGTCTCCATCCGATACGACCAGGATTTTAGCGGGCTCACTTTTAGCCTTATAGCTCGCATTAATTTGTTCCAGTGTACGCAGCATATTTTGATCCACCCGATTTTCATAAAGGGAAGGAAATTCCCCTTCCAGCAAAACGGCCACCGGCTGAGGAGGTTTGTTAAACTTAGTCGGATCCGGATCATATCGAAGAATTTCAAAGTTCAACCTTACCGGAGGAAATTGCACCCGGCTTTTATCCGAAGTGGCTAACAAAATGGTCTTCTTAATATTGGTCTTGGTTTTTATCGTATCAATACTGCTGGGAAAAAACAGATTCACCCGGTCCAGGTTCTTCACGATCGGATGATTGGAAGCCGCTTGTACCAGCGGATGATAATACCAGGGAAAAAGATCTGTCTGCGCTCCTGAGCCTAATTGACCAATGACCTGGGGAATGCGTGTACACTCAAAATCCAAGACTAAATTGGACTGAACGCGTGCGCCATATTTAAAGAGTAAATCTTCGAGATTCAGTTGTCGGGGCTGTGGGATATATTCGGCCCGGCTCCGCATACTATCCAGGGCAACATTCATTTGATCTAACATGAAAATGACCCGCCCGCCATTCATAACATATTGGTCAACGAGAAATTTATCCCTAGGAGAAAAAGCACCCTGCGGCCTTGCTATGACTAATACGCCAATTTCCGAGCTGATCTGATAAATGCTATCCAGGTCAATATAACCGACATTGTAAAAAGGGACTAAGGTTTTTACCAGATCGGCAATTTGTAACGGACGTAATTCGCCGTGCCCTTTCGTAAATACCACAGCCGGTTTGTTAATCAGCTCCAGTTTCTGAAAGGCATTGGCAAATTTGTATTCCAACATCGAAATACTGTTGTTCAAAACTTGCTCACTGGTAGAGCCCATCACCTCACTTTCCAACAAATTAACATTAAACTCTCGTCCTTTGTAATAGACAATAGCCCAGGGGTAAATAATTTGCTCTCTGGTTTCGGAAACATCTTTAAGCCGTAGATTGGTTGGCCGAATCCCCTGCTTGGTGAAGTTCTCTC
>CBDUIU010000612.1:0-3342 GCA_965367335.1 uncultured Saprospiraceae bacterium | reverse complement strand
GTTTGTTGGGGGTGTCGGGCCGACTAAAGTCGGGGGGACTTGCCCAACTAAAGTTGGGGGAACAACTTAGCGGGCTGGATCCAAGACTAATTCCACTTTCCTTACTTTTTCTCCCCGTAATAACTGTAACGTAATTTTTTCTCCTACTTTGAACTGCTCCAGGGCAAGTGAAATCTCATTACTCGAGGTGATCTTTTCTTCATTGATACCAATAATTACATCTCCTAGCCGTATGCGACCATAGCGATCTCTGATCGTCGGTAAGATCCCTGCCTTCTCCGCTGCACTATTTGGAATGACATCAATAATCAATGCACCCTCCACGCCAATCCGACGATTGATTTGCGGGCTGGCCAACTCTACTCCAAGCGAAGGCCTTAAGATGCGGCCGTGCTCGATCAGTTCGGGAACGATCCAACGCACGGCATCTACCGGGATGGAAAACCCTATACCGGCATAGGCTCCGGATGGGCTATAGATTGCTGTGTTCACACCGATTAATCGGCCAGAGGAATCCAATAAAGGTCCGCCGGAGTTACCCGGGTTAATGGCTGCATCCGTCTGGATCACATCGCGGATGGGGGTATTAGCGACGGAGTTGATCTCCCGGCCCAGGGCACTGATGATCCCGGTTGTGAGGGTCTGATCCAGCCCAAAGGGATTACCAATCGCATAGACTGCCTGGCCAACCCGCAGGTTCTCACTCTCACCAACAGGGATAGGCGCAAGGATATTAAGTGGCGCTTCAATTTTGAGTACCGCCAAATCTTTCTCCGGAGCTTTACCCACTAACTTTGCTGACCATTGCGACTGATCTGCCAAGGTGATTTCTGCTCGATCTGCTCCCTGAATCACATGATAATTAGTGATGATGTGCCCCTGTTTATCCCAGACAAACCCAGAACCGGTTCCTCTGGGGATTTCAGTGATGTCTCTCGTCCAATAATCTTGGCGGACATTGCTGGTCGTGATGAAAGCAACGGAAGGGGCCGCGCTTTCAAAAAGGTGAATCGTGTGTTGCTCTTCGGGACGTAGACTTTGACTCGGTGTAGTAGGACGAGTGTTAGAAGAGGGTGGAGACGTTGGATTATCGATCAATACGGTTTTTTCTTGCTCTTTCTTTTCTGGTTCCGTATTCCATTTTTCACTAGCGTTGGTCCAGGCAATACCGGCGAGAAAACTTATAGCTACCAGGAACAAAATAAATAAAAAGCGAAGGAGGTTTTTCATAAGGATAGTTTGAAAAGTAATATGCAAACATAACGTTTTTTGGCTTTTTTTAGTTCGTTACTACTCACCATTTAATTGAATGAAAAGGTCTGCAAAAGTAAGGCTCCAAAACAAAAAATAGGGTAGGCTTACCTCAACAGTATGCGTATTTTATCGGGACATAGCGCAGTTTGGCCCCGGCAGACAAGCTCAAAAAAAGCCTCAATTACATTAAAACCTTGTTTCTCGCTTCTATCAGAAAACGCTAGACAATGTCATAAATAAAACACCTGTCTCCAAACTCGAAGACAGGTGTTTTATTTGTAAATGCGATGCCGTAGGGTGCTTTTATTTATATGGAATTTCCTTCTTCTCCAATTCGGTTAGTGTAGAAGTTCCCTGGATCAATTTCACATGCTGGAGTGAAGTCTGGGTAGTATTATTTAATTCTGGATGAAATGCCTTTGGGTCCATCATTGGACTGTCCTCGTAGAGGCCCTCATCGATAAGCGGATCTACTTGTATGTTTTCGGTTGGTGTTTGTACAGTCTGTACCCTTTCATCAACTTCAGGTTGCTCCACTACACGGGCAATAGGATAGCTGGGTGATTGTGGATCCAAAATACTAAGCAACTTAGCGGTTTTATCCGTAAAACCATTCGGATAGTGTCCTACTTTGCCACTATTGGTGGGGCTGGTTGGGTCACAAATCGTATAGGCAACACCATCAATCATATAAGGGGTGCCGATGGGTTCTTCCAAAGCTACACCAATGGTAATATCAAAGTTGAAATGAGAAATGACGGCAATCTTATAACCATAAAGCTCTCTAATCAGAAAACAAAACAAAGCACTCTTGTCTTCGTGGTCTGAATAAGGCTCCAGAAAGACACGATCGGCGATCATGGAATGATCCGTATCATAGACGTCCCAGTCCCATTTATATTTAAAGGATCTGCGGGTAAAGGACAGTAAAATAGAAAGGGCTTCTTCTTGTGATTTACCTGCCAGGATTTTTTGAAACTGAGGTAATAATGAGTTAGCCAAGGGCTCCGAAAGAGGTAGCTCCATATACGCTTCCTGTGCCATTTTTGGATGATTAAGCATATACTGGCGGATCATAGTATCTATTTCCACTGTAACCTGGTAGGTCGTATCCTTATGCTTAATCGGTATATCCAAATTTACGGTTGGATTATTGAGGTTTGGATGCCGCTGAAAAGAAAGATCCATAAATTGTTTATCACCTTCCTTGGGATCAAACTCATTCATGCTTAGTGCAGCTAATTTCGCATCAATTCTCAGGTAGTGAGAAGTAATATTGTAAGCGTACCAACCTTTCTTCATACT
This sequence comes from uncultured Saprospiraceae bacterium, assembly GCA_965367335.1. GTDB lineage: Bacteria > Bacteroidota > Bacteroidia > Chitinophagales > Saprospiraceae > CBDUIU01. The sequence continues at coordinate 783 of CBDUIU010000612.1, read as the reverse complement.
ACTTTTAGCGATTCCATATAGTTTTTTCTTAGAAGGCGCCAGAATAAACAGGTGTTTTAAAGCAGCGTTTCCTAAATCAACCTTATAACCGGATTTTACCAGCATAAACCAGGCAGCAGTTGTCTCTGGCATTTGTTCCTTATCCGTCTTGATCTTGCCATACAGCTTTTCAACTGTTTTTCTTACCAAAACGTAATACATCCAGTCGTTGAGTTCCAGTTTTTCTTTTTGCTGCAGCAGGTCATTTAATAGAACCTGATAAGCACCACTTTGATTTAAGGTCTTATAAAACTCTTTCACACAACGGTCTTTTGCACAGACACGCCATTGGAACACCATACCAGGATCATAGTCCAATTGAATTTGTTGACCATAATAGTCTACAGTAATGGATTTCTTTGCAGAGATGGTAAATAGGGTGCAGCTAAAAAGCAAACATAGTATTAAGGCACGCATAAAGGTCTTTTTTGAGGATTTCTTTTGATCGTATGAAGGAGGGATAATAACTAGTCCTTATGCAAAAGAAAAGCCAAAAGTCTTTGAAGGTCAATGCTTATTAAAGCAAATCTATAGCTAGAATAAGCAGATGAAATTAGGATATGGTTGGGGGATATATCTGGGGAATTAGATGCGAATATAAAGATTTTTAACTATGTGTTATTGTGGTTGGGATGCTAATTATTTGTTAAAATGAGAGGGTGGGGTTGTTGGGGGTTTGGTTTTTAGGCTTCGGGTAAAGTTATTACGGGTTTGGTTTTTAGGCTTCGCCTAAAGTTATTACGG
>CBDUIU010000611.1:0-3344 GCA_965367335.1 uncultured Saprospiraceae bacterium | reverse complement strand
CCTTCCATAAACCAGGTGGCCAGGTTTGCCCCATAACAACCAAAATCTGTCAGTGCTCCACCACCGTTCAATACCGGATCGGTAAGCCATTCAAGAAATTCCTCGTTACAGCCTATCTCAATCGGACCAGGATGACCGGTATGGAAAATGATGCGCCGGATGTCTCCGATCTTTTGTTCTTCCTTGACGAGCTGATAGGCTTTTGCGTTGGTACCATACCAGGAAGTTTCGTAGTTGGTCATAAGGTGAATTTCATGTGTTTTAGCCAGCGCAATCATTTGTTCAGCATGATCCAGATTGACTGCCAATGGTTTTTCCACCATTACATGAATGCCTCTCGGCGCACAATATTCAACGGTAGAAAGGTGCCCATAGATGGTCCCAAAATCAGTAACGGCTTCCGGCTTGGTGGCGGCTACCATTTCTTGGATCGTTTCATAAACAATGTCCATAGCATAACCGTGGCGTTGGCTATATTCCTCTGCCAGCTTCCGGTTAGGCTCCACAATTCCGACAATTTCGATATCTCCTATCTTCTCCCGACCCAGTATCCAATGGACGTGCGTATGTACCAGCCCCACTACACCGATCCGTAGAGGTTCGCCGGAATACTTATAAGGAGGGGGTTCATCAACTTCTGAAGTCGCAGAGGATGGAGGAATGGTTGTTTTGTTTTGATCAGGCATAGAGCAAGAAAAACATAAGATAAAAACGAATAAGCAATGAATAAAGTAATTGCGGAAATTGTACATTAGATGATCTTGCATATGCTACTTTTTACCGACCATTAGTTAATTCAGGAGATCTCGAACTTTCAAATAGTGAAAGATCTTTTTGTCAACATGGGAGACCAAATCTATGTGCCGATAATTCATCCAACGTACTTCTTCAATTTCCGAACTGGCTTGTAGTGTCCCTTTGAACCGTCCATCATAACAAGACATTTTCACTTCAACACCCTTTGCTTTTCCATCTGCCTGAGCACGAAAAGTACCTACATATTTTATAGTTGAAGGAATGAGATCAACGGTGAGTTCTTCCCGGACCTCACGGATCAGCGATTGCTCATCGGATTCACCTGGATCTCGTTTTCCTCCGGGAATGTAATAGGCTGTTTTCCCTTTAGAACGAGTCATTAAAATTTGACCATTTTTCAAATGAACATAGGCTACCTTATCAATTTCAGGTTGGGTTCTTTTCCATTTTAAGATAGATTCTAGTAATTGCTGAGGCGAGTCGGCCACCTCAAGTATCAGCTGGTCTTTGGCTTTGAGAAAATCATGCTGAACCATGTTCGCAAACAACAGCTTTAATCCTTCATAATAATTATCAGTATTAAGCACACCACAGAATTTGTCCACAAACCCAATTTTCACCTGGGTATATACTTCGAGCATTTCATCTAAAGTGCCAATGCCTCCTGGTAAGGAAACAAATACATCTGCTTCGTCCATCATCTGTGCTTTTCGCTCGTGCATGTCTTTTACAACAATCATTTTAGTAAGACCGGTATGCGAGCCTTCTCCTTCGATCAATTTTTCCGGCCGAATCCCGATTACTTTTTTTCCTGCAGCTAAAAAGCGGTCAGCGATCAGGCCCATTAGTCCATCCTTTCCTCCTCCATATACTAAATCAAAATCGTTTTCAATGAGTAAGTCACAGAGTTGGTGGGTTTGCCTGGTGATATTTGGATTGTTCCCAGGATTAGCTCCGCAAAAAATACATATTCGTTTGTTCATTGGTTTAAATTTTGAAGTCAGAGGTCGGAGGCCAGAAGTCAGAGGTCGGAGGTCAGATGACCGGAAGAAAAATTTGCTTCGCAATTTTTCTTCCTGATGCGACATCAGATAGTGTAATAAATTTTAGTAGATATATACACGCAGAAAAAAAGCAGCGTAGCTGGCTTTTTTTCGGTCATCTGACTTCCGACCTCCGACCTCTGACCTCACTTTTTCATCGGTACTTATCATTCAATCCGATTCCGGCGAGGATCATTGGTTTTATTTTTTCCAGGCGGCTTTGTTTAGTCGCTGCCCGTTTAGCCTCAGCGATGTATTCCGCGAACTCCCTTTGTCTTCCTGGAGTGAACATTGCAAATTGATCTTTCAAGACTGCATCAGCATCTAAGGCCGCTTGTAGTTCTGCTGGAATTTCAAGTTTTTTCTTGCGCGCTGCTTTAATCATTTTCCCTGCTTTTTGATTGGCGATTGCTTCTTCCATATAAGCCCGAATCAAATCCGCATTTTCTATAATCTCTTCCTGGGAGTTAAAACGCCACTGCCGTAAGGCTTTTGTTATGCCTTCCTGAGCGTTAATGAGTTTCTTGTGTTTATCTTTTAGCAAGGCGCCCTGATGAAACCAAATACCGACATAGGATTTGAATGCGCCCAAACCGGCTATATTTTTTTTGTTAACCATATAGGTCGGCGCACCCCATTTAATCGTTTCTTCTACATCTGTAGAAAGTATAATTTCCCGTAGCAACAACAGTTCCGCTCTATCATCATTCAGTTTGAAAAATTCTTCGATGGATTTGGCAAATTTCATAATACGAGGTGTTTTATAAGTGGCCTACTTACTTCATTTTAATCTTAAAAATCCCTGAGAAGTAAAAATAATAAAACTGATAAACAAACCAGCAACCTTAACACATTAAGCACATCCCTCTGACTTTATATTAAACCCAGGATCAGATAACCCAACGCTGCCAGACCACCCGACACCAAAGCATAGGGCAACTGCGTCCGCACATGGTCAATATGATCACTGGCCGAAGCCATAGAGGCTAAAATCGTTGTATCGGAAATGGGGGAACAGTGATCGCCAAAGACACCACCACCTAAGGCCGCTGCAATGGCCATGACCGGGTCTGCACCGAGCTGCTGCGCCATTGGTACGGCAATCGGGATCATGATACCAAAGGTACCCCAGGAGGTACCGGTCGAAAAGGCGATAAAACTACTGATGATAAAAAGTAGAAAAGGTACTAAAGCCGGAGATAACCAGGCACGGGTTAAATCAGCCACGTAAATACCCGTGCCCAATTGTTTGCAAACAGCCCCGATAGCAAAAGCCAACAACATTAACAAAGCCAGGGGCATCATTCCTGAGATACCCTTTAAGGTGAGTTCTACCATTTCCCGGATACCCATAATCCCTTGAACTTTATATAATAGCATCGAAAACAACAGGGATGTAAGCACCGCTATCAGTACCGCGGTAGAACCTGACCCCTGACCGATAGCGTACAACACTCGACGCGAATTGCTGGCTGCCGGTAAGTCAATCAGGGCCGTTTCCCAACCGGTATAAGCCAACATAATTGGCATCATCACCACCATGAT
>CBDUIU010000610.1:0-3344 GCA_965367335.1 uncultured Saprospiraceae bacterium | reverse complement strand
AGCTCTCAGCAATTGATTGGGAATAAAGCGGGGAAAAGGGGTCGCGTCGGAAATCATGATTAAAATATTTGATAACTTAATGGTAAAGAGCGTCCCGATAGTTTTCGGGATTCAGCCTTTATCATCCCAATTTAGTTTGATCAAGGAATATGACATCACTTTGTCCTCCGGCGGAACAATCGTAAATACGAGCCGGCAGGTATTCATTATTCAGTTCTGGTAACAATTTTATCAATCGGCGCTGGGTCTGGATCAGGTTACAAGCCGCTAATCCGGTTTTGGCTGTCAGCCAGGGTTTATAAGCTTTTTCGAAGGCATCCATCTGCTGAGGATGTAACCACAGGATGCGCACCCAACAATGTGCTGGGGCCTCCCGACGAATCGTTTCTTCAAAGAAAGTCCGGAAGTTGGGATGTAAAAACCGATGAGGCCAAAACGGCAAAACGACCGTCATGGTGAAGGAATAGGGATCACTACCTGGCAAATAACTACGGTAGACCTTTCGCTCTTCGGCTTCTTCCGGTGTTCCGCAAAGGCCAACCGGCAGGAAGATATCTTTCTTCTCAGGAATGGTGTCACAGTCTTCCGGATTGATACAGAGCGGCAGTAAATCACAATTATCCACACCGCGTTCAACAGGCCTCAACAAGATATGTTCTAAGACATGGAATCCTTCTATATTCAAAGTAGCTACTACTTTTTGCAGGGCTTTTTCACGGCCTTCCGGCTTGGGATAGACCCTGGGGTGATCCGCTAACAATTCTCGTGGATCTGTCAGGTAAATTTCATAAGGGCCACAATCATCCGCCTCTGTCCGGCGATAATTCCGAGCATCAAATATCACCTTGGCTTTAAAATGTTCAAATGCACACGATACTTCATTAAAGTTGGCATACGCTTGCACACTTTCCCAAATCACGGCTCCTTTTAGCCTGGATTCGATTGCTGCCAGTAGCTCTTTTTGCTCAGCACATCCACAGCCATCCGCCACCTCATCTGGAGGATCGTATTGGGCACCACAAACACAGGGATCAACCAGGCTACCACAAGCCGCTATACTCAAGCCCTGACAAAGTTGATCTGCCAAAGCTTTAATCTGATTTGCATCAAATGCAAAATCATAAATGCGGAAGCCATAGCCGGTTTTCGTTTTTACATAGGGATAGCGACGCGCATGATAGATCCGCTCCAGAATGAGTTGATACCTTAACAAGCTGTTCGCAGGCAAGGTAGGATCGTCAGCAGGATCGGTAAACGCATCCGTATGCAGGTAAGCCCGAGGCTGGCCTTCAAGGTCTACAAGTTGTACCTGGCATTTCCCCATAGCATCTTTCAGGATACAATAGAAGCCAGGTTCGCGTGCGAGTTCCATGATCTCAAATCGCTGGGCTTTATAGGCTTCTTCAGCCAATTCATCCGTAGCATAGCCTTCGTAACTGAGCCAGAGATTTTGCCCCTGATCATCTCCTTCTTTAATAACAAAATGACGAGCTCCCTTGCGGCAAACCGTATCTGCCGCCATAGCAATGTCACTATGTAATTCGGTATCACATTGAACCGATAACAAGAGTTGGTGTAAAGTCAAGCCACGTTCTTCGAAAGTCGTAAACCGGCCAGGGTATCGAGCAATGGGCAGTGCTTCCGTTCCAGCTTCGAATCCCCAATGGCAATCTTTGGAAAAATGCTTAAAATTCCACAAACTGTCATCGGACTGCACACCCAACAGGAAGTCTTTCAGCGCATCCCAGGCTTTGGTTTCATCGGTGTACAAACGCCGACTTTCTAATAATACTTCTTGTAAACAGAATCCCCAGGAACCATCCTGAGCACTACCATTTTTAACCCAGTTACCGGGATACTTCAAGAGTTCTAAAAAATCAGCAAAAGCCTGATGGGCAAGCGCTGGGCTTGTATAAGCTTGGGTGCTTTTCCAAAGCGTCCGGTTAGTTGACAAGTCGTACAATTGAAATCCAAACGAATCCTTTTCGGATACTACCGGGTACTGCAAGGCATGGAGTCGGCGAATCAGTATGGCTTGTTTCACATCTGCTCCGATTGAATCCGGTGGAATCTCAGCAACTATTTTTCCGGCTCTGTTGATCAACAGAACACGATCCGGCCATTCCGGTTTTTCAATATAATAATCAAAATTTCTGGCTAAATTAATGATAGACAAATATTCTTCGTCAAAAGCCGCCTGTGCTTCAGCAGCTGAGGGATAGGAATTCCAACTGCGCCAAAGGATCAGTTCATCGGCCGTATCATCGATCAGTTGATAGAAAAATTTAAACTGCCCGCTTGTAGCACAAGGGTCAGAAACCGGCCTGGCTGCGGTGGCCTCGTATATAATATGGCTGCGGAAAGAGATGGCGGTGAATAAATGTGTAACACTCTTCTTTCCGATGGCTTGCATTTGTTCAAAGGCCTCATCCCGCTGTTTGCAACTTAGGTATCGTAAAGGATGAATAGCGACTTTTTCATCCTTTCGTTTTAGGCGATAACCATACACTTCCGCGAATTCCATCCATTTGAAACGGTAGACACTTTCTTCATCATCATTCAGCTTTAGGAAATGATTTTCCTCAGTTCCTGATTTTAGCACTGAAATAAATAAGCGATGTTTTTCCAGGGCAGTTTCAAAGTCTGGATAGCCATGACTTTCAAGCACCGGGTTGGCTACCTGGTTATCGATTTGATAAAAACGAAAAACAAATTCACCTGCATTTTCGATAAAAGGATAATAGGTAGCAATTTCTAGTTGCCTGGTAGTTTCAGCCGCAAAATCGGGGTTACTATCTTTATCACTAAAGAATAAAGTTGCCAATACCTGATTGTTATCATCTCGCAAGCGCAACCGGCCGGGCAAGGTCTGGGTCGGAGGAAGTTGGCTATAATTGTTACTATCTTTAGCAAAATGTAAATAACGGACATGGTCTGTTAAAAAGCCCTGATAAGCTTCATCGGCAGTCGGATAAACAGTTTCACTCCGCCATACCTTAATTGTTTCATTTAGCTGACCCGCTTCTACAATGCGAAAAGTAAATTTGTTATTTCCTTTAAGCTGTTCGACAACCGCCTTCTTACTGGTTTTCACTGCGGAAAAAGTAGTGCTTATCTCTGTTGTCTGTAGATAGTTGACTAATTGCCGGATGAATTCATCTCTAGCTGTTTTATCCGTAAAATCATTTAAGGGCGCTAACTCCAACTGATCATCACAAGCTAAACGACTAACAATACAACAATCCAGTTCCGCATCATACCAGGTTAGATAAGCTAAAGCATCGCCCATCACTTTGTCCCGTAACGACTCACATAATAAGCCACCTGGGTGAAAGGCCAACAGG
>CBDUIU010000609.1:0-3346 GCA_965367335.1 uncultured Saprospiraceae bacterium | reverse complement strand
ACTAATACCTGTTGCTTTTGGCTCTAATACGGGAGGCTTGCTTACCTTAACTGGAACACCTCCCAATATTATTGTTAGCAATGCCTTGGTAGAACAAGGCCTGGAAGGATTCTCATTCTTTGAGTTTGGCTATATCGGGTTGCCGCTACTAGTTGTTGCCATTATATATTTTAGATATGTTGGGTATCGTTTATTGCCCTCTTACAAAACCAAAAATCGACCAATTAATATTGAATCAGAAGTGAATAAATGGATTGAAGCATATAGTGTGGATAAGGACTATAGCCGTTTACGGATCCGCTCCATGTCGCAGCTGATCGGAACAAAGCTGGGTGATTGGCCTTTTGAGAAAAAATACAATGTATCTATCCTTCGACTTAAACGCAGACATCCAAATATGCTCAATGGGACTCAACCTTTCGTAGAGTTTCCTGATCAGGATACGGAATTGCGGTATCACGATATTATTACACTCAAAGGAGCTCCAAAAGATATTAATAAGATGATGATTGACTTTCGCTTGGGGCTGTTACCATTAGAGCCCATCCATGCAGAAGTTAAAGACAATCTGATCAACCAGGAAGTGGGTATGGCCGAAGTAATCGTTACACCGAAATCACTGCTGGTCGGAAGGAAAGTAAAATTGGGAGATTATTTAAATCGTTTTGGAATTCAATTATTGGCTGCTTCGAGAAATAGTAAACCACTAGAAGATAAAGAGGTGGTAGTCAAGGCTGGTGATGCCTTTTTGATCAGAGGTTCCTGGGAAAACATCGGAACACTCAAAGAGTTTTATGAAAACCTGGTGATTTGTGGAAGCCCAGAAGGGATGGCAAAAAATATCGATAAGCTGACGCCAAAATCCTTCATTGCTTTGGGGACTTTATTATTAATGATTATATTGCTTGTGTTCAATATCTTGCCAGGTGCCATTGCGGCTTTACTCTGTGCGGGGATTATGCTGATCACCGGTTGCGTACCCATCGCAAAAGCCTACAAAGGTATTAGTTGGGTCAGCGTTGTGATGATTGCAGCGATGATCCCCATGGGTATCGCACTACAAAAAACCGGAGCTGCACAATTGGCAGCCAATGGATTGGTAACGCACTTGGGTAGTGTATCTCCTACTTTACTGCTTAGCGGCATTTTTCTACTCACAACGGCTTTTAGCCAAACAATTAACAATTCTGCAACTGCTGTTCTCATGGCACCAATTGCCATTCTGGCTGCTACTTCATTAGGCGTCTCTCCAGAACCATTTATGATCACCGTAGCAATCAGCGCTTCTACAGCCTTTTTAACGCCAGTGGGCACTACGACGAATGCTATGGTTATGTCAGCAGGTGGATATCAATTTATGGATTATGTGAAAGTAGGTGCACCTTTATTATTTATATTTTTTGTAATTACAATGTTATTAGTGCCAGTAATATGGCCGTTTTAAGAGAAAATTATTATGTTATTAAAATATTTCCTTCAAATTTTAAATTAATCAAACCTTTACACATGGAAATTATATCAAAACCTCCTCAAAATGCAAGTCTGGAAAAATATGGATTGACCAATGTTACTGCGCATTGGAACCTCTCCCCGGAAGTACTACAGCAGCTTACCGTAGAAAAAGGCATGGGTCGCGAAACTGCCAATGGTACCCTCTCCATAAATACCGGCAAGTTTACTGGTCGCTCACCTCAAGATCGGTTCTTGGTGAAAGACGATTACACCAAAGATAAAGTCTGGTGGGGACGGATCAATAAACCGATCTCTCCTGAAAATTTTGATACCCTCTATGATGAGGTGATCAAATACTTGAATGGGAAAGAAGTATACGTGCGTGATGCTTACGTAGGCGCGGCACCAGAATACAAATTGAACGTTAGAACAATCACTGAGTATCCTTGGTCCAATTTATTTATCAACAGCATGTTTTTACGGTTGACAGAAGATGAACGAAAAACATTTGAAGACGAGTGGTTAGTAGTAGACGCACCGGGGTACTTAGCACCGGATCCTGCTGCAGTTGGTTTACGCCAAGGCAATTTTTCTATTTTGAATTTTACAAAAAAAATCGCCTTAGTCGGTGGGTCCGCCTATACGGGTGAAATGAAAAAAGGCATCTTTTCCGCCCTTAATCTCATTCTTCCTGTTGAGCGTAACGTGCTACCGATGCACTGTTCTGCCAACGTTGGTGAGGATGGAGACACGGCTATTTTCTTTGGGCTATCCGGTACAGGTAAAACAACGCTCTCTGCTGACCCCGAGCGTAAATTGATTGGTGATGATGAGCACGGCTGGACAGAAGATAATACGATTTTCAATTTTGAAGGTGGTTGTTATGCTAAAGTCATTGACCTGACAGAAGAAAAGGAGCCAGATATATACCGTGCGATTCGCCCGGGCGCTTTATTGGAAAATGTAGTCTTTAAAGAAGGAACGGATGAGGTAGATTTCTTTGACAGTTCGATTACTCAGAATACCCGGGTCAGTTATCCAATCTATCATATTGATAACATTCAGAAACCTTCTTACGCTAAGAACCCGACGAACATTTTCTTCCTTACTTGTGATGCCTTTGGTGTTTTACCTCCGGTATCTAAGTTAACACCAGGTCAGGCAGCTTACCATTTTATTTCTGGTTATACCGCGAAAGTGGCTGGTACAGAAGCAGGGATTACCGAACCGGTACCTTCTTTCTCAGCTTGTTTCGGTGAGCCTTTTATGCCATTGCACCCAACAAAATATGCGGAAATGTTGTCCAGGAAAATGACGGACGCCGGGGTCAATGTTTGGCTGATCAACACGGGCTGGAGTGGCGGCCCTTACGGAGTGGGTTCCAGAATTAAATTGAAATATACGCGAGCAATGATTTCTGCTATCCTAAAAGGAGAGCTGGATAACGTCGAATACGAGCAGCATCCGATCTTTGGTTTGTACATGCCTAAATACTGTCCTGGAGTGCCAACGGAAATGCTTGACCCGATGAATACCTGGTTACAAAAAGGAGCCTATGTCAGTAAATCAATCCAATTAGCACACTCTTTCCACATCAACTTTGAGAAGTTTGCCAGTCAGGCCTCACAGCAGATCGTCGAAGGAGGACCACTGATTGATGAACACCATCATTTAGGCGAACACTTTTAGGATTTTTTAGATTTAAACAATCGTTTTATTCAAAAGGTCGAGGAGGTATACTACTATACTTCCTTGGCCTTTGTTTTTTTCAATTCAATTCATCCATCTATAGATATCCTGAGGGACTCTGTGATTTAGTTATTTTGAAAACTTATCAACAAAACTTATTTTATTCTATCCTTACCTGATATTGTACAACATATTGAAGCCTTCT
>CBDUIU010000608.1:0-3350 GCA_965367335.1 uncultured Saprospiraceae bacterium | reverse complement strand
TTTGCAAAATGGCGCTAAGATATTAAGGGTACATGATGTAAAAGAGGCTAAACAATGTATTACATTATGGAGTCATATCAAAAACTGACTTGAAGTTGCCCAATCCCTTATTCCTTGGAATTCTGCTATTGCTAATCCAGTAATATCCCTTATATTAGCCCCATGGCTCATGTTTCAGAAAACTCCATAAAAAAAGTGGCTTTAGGTTTTCTCAAAACCTATTACCGCTTTCGACCCCGGGCTAGTGAAACCCGTGCGAGTATCGACATGCGTACCCAGAGCGGTATCATAGCAGATGGTTTGTTTACATTTCAAAAAGAAAATGGGCAACCCTTCCTGGCCACTTTTGAAGCCACCTCATTCAATTCGCGAAAAGAGGTCATCTTTCAGATTCAAAAGACGTTGCTTTGGTGGGACAGCGTAGCCGTATCCAGTATTTTAACCGCCTTCCTATTCAGTTTTTCACAGCGATATGACGCTTACACGCCACACCAGCTAGGCTTATTTCCGTTGATTTTTGGTGTGCTGATCAGCCTAGTCCTATTTACTTTGCTCTACCGCTTTGCCTTTAGTTGGTTGCGGAAGTACCGATACATTTATGCCATAGAACAGTTCAAACACTATCATGCGGATGAACAATGGATTGCAATCAGTGATGATGTATTCCAGCTTCCCCTGGAAATTGAATACCTGGAAGAATTAAAAAACCAGTGTGTGCTAAATGGTTTTGGATTGATTTCCGTAGATCGGGAATTATCACCTCATTTATTGATTACTCCTTCCAGGGAAGAGTTGTTCAAAGGGCAAAGACGAATTACTACTTTCTTTGATGAGGGTTCAAAAAGAATGGGATTGACCAACCAACGCGTTACCAGCTGGTGGAACAAACTTATCCTAAAACTTGGCTTACGTTCCCGGTCTGTACAAGATACCAGTTCTTTGCTCCGTTATCAGCGGTCCTATTTCCATCAAGTCATCCTTTGTCTGATCGCAACTGGTGTTTTATTCGGGGTCTTTTATAACAAATGGCAAAACAAACCTTTTGAGTACGTTGACAAAGATACTTATGTGCCCTATATGGATAGCATCAGGCGAACCCTACATCCTGATGTCAACATGGAAACCACCGTTGATGAATTTGATACGACAGATTTTCGGAATTTAGAGCCGATTGAAAAAATCACAAATGTTGAAGAGGCAGAAGAAGAGCCCTTCAATGAAATCTCCCCTGGTGATCTTCAAAATTCCAGAAGCGTTTCCAACGGAGAAATTTATGTTAGCCAAGGTGCTAGCGAAACTACTAGTTACGACTGTGAGCGTTTTTACAATTTTACTGGAACTGTTTATCTGGTGCAGGAAAACACCTATGCATTATTGGGTGATGCTCAACAAAAGATGGCATTATTAGCCAAAAAAGGGATTCCGGTAGGATTGATATGGTTAGGCTGTTTTTCCAATTCAGAAGATGATTATGTCATTTATTATGATTTGTGGTATGACTCCAAATCCGAGGCAAAAAGCAATGCCCTTACCTTTAGCCGTATCTTGCGAAAACACAACTTAAATTCCGATAATGTGCAGTTACGGCTGATTTCTAAAAAGCAGAATTAATGACAATAAACAGAACTATTTAAATCAATAAATTAACTACACACTTACATGAGAATCACTATTGTTTTTACTTTTTTTTCCATATTATTTTCATTTTCCCTCCATGCGCAAAAATCTTATTTACAATGTGGTAGACTCATTGATGGCTTAGGTGAAACAACTCAACAAAAAGTAACTATTGTTGTCGATAGTAATCGTATTGTTGAGATTCTTCCAGGATATCAAAAAGGTAAGACAGAAGACCTGATCATCGATCTAAAATCAAAAACTGTCATGCCCGGCTTGATGGATATGCACGTACATATAGAATTTGAAACCAGCCCTAAGCGCTACGAAGAAAAATTCAGATTAAACGATGCGGACATTGCTTATCGCGCAGCTGAATATGCAAGAAGGACCCTGGCAATTGGCTTTACCACCGTCCGCGATCTGGGAGGAACAGGGGTCAATGTTTCACTACGTAACGCGATCAATCAAGGTTGGACAGTAGGCCCCAGAATTTATACCGCTGAGAAAAGCCTGGCGACTACTGGTGGCCATGCTGACCCTACCAATGGCAGCCGCAGAGATCTGATGGGTGACCCGGGCCCCAAAGATGGCGTTTTAAACAGTGTGGAGGATGCAGCAAAGGCTGTAAGACAGCGTTACAAAAACGGAGCTGACCTGATCAAAGTTACTGCAACAGGAGGCGTACTCAGTGTCGCTAAAGACGGCCAGGGACCACAACTCAACCAGGAAGAGTTAGATGCTATTATAAAGACGGCTAATGATTATGGCATGACCACTGCTGCTCATGCCCATGGCGATGAAGGCATGCGGCGGGCCGTACTTGCGGGAATCAACTCTATTGAACATGGCACCCTGATGAGCGAGGAAACGATGGATTTGATGAAGCAAAAAGGAACTTATTATGTTCCAACTATTTCTGCCGGACGGTTTGTAGCAGAAAAAGCGAAAATACCTGGTTACTATCCCGCTATGGTGGTCCCGAAAGCACTTGCTATTGGGCCTCAAATCGAAAAGACTTTTGCTGAGGCATACAAGCGAGGGGTTAAAATAGCTTTTGGTACAGATGCCGGTGTATTTCCCCACGGGGATAATGGTAAAGAGTTTCAGTACATGGTTGAAGCAGGTATGCCACCGATGGCGGCGATAAAATCTGCTACGATGGAAGCAGCAAAATTATTAAATATTGATGATCAGCTAGGATCTATTTCAAAAGGCAAACTAGCAGATATTATTGCTGTGGATGGTAATCCAATAGAAGATATAAAAGTGATGACCAAGGTAAGTTTTGTGATGAAGAATGGGAAAGTTTTTAAACAGTAAAAGAGAATAGCAATTCATTCTTTTGTAGTAACAATCGCCTGGTCAATCACAAAAAATATCTGTTTAGAATCAATGCCAGTTATTCAATCCAATTATAAACCATCGACGCTCTGGTCTCGGAGCGGTCATTTGCAAACAATTTACCGGGCAATATTTCGCAGTGTTCCTTTACCCAATTATGAAAGGGAAAGGCTGGAAATGCCGGATGGTGACTTCATTGATATTGACTGGAGCAGGGTAGGAGGGAAGCGGCTGTTGGTAGTAGGTCACGGCCTGGAAGGAGACACCAGCAGTAATTATTTAACCAGCCTGGTACATGAAGCGAACCGCCGGGGATGGGATGCCGTTGGCATGAATTACCGTGGATGTAGCGGCGTACCCAACCGATTAGCCAGATTTTACCATAGTGG
>CBDUIU010000607.1:0-3351 GCA_965367335.1 uncultured Saprospiraceae bacterium | reverse complement strand
CCAGGGTTTGAAAGGGGAAATGGGAGACTTTATAGCAGAAGGGGCTACTGCTAAAGGGTGATAAGCATACCGCCCAGTGTGTAAGATCTGCATGGCAATTTTTCCTCCTTCCTCGTGTACCGCCTTCGTAACGATACGATGCTTTTTTGCTTCACTCGTTGTCGTCATTTTAGCAGCGAAAGGACTCACCCAGCCTGCCCGGCTTGGTGCAATTCCACCGGTGACGATGAGCCCCACTTCTCCCCGGGCTCGTTCCGCAAAATAAGCCGCCATCTTGTTAAAACCGTTTTTCGTTTCTTCCAGCCCAGTGTGCATTGAGCCCATCAGAACTCGATTTCTTAATTGGGTGAATCCCAGATCTAAGGGCTTTAACAAGTTAGGATAAGCAGACATACATTACGATTTGGAATAGAAAAGGCATAAAGCACAACGCTGATGTATTTTGAGGCGATGTGAAAAGGTCTAGCCCCCCCTCATCCCCCTCTCCCCCCTTTCTCCCCTCATCCCCCTTTCTCCCCTCATCCCCCTCTCTCCTCCATCAGCGTTGCGCAGCAGAAATATAAAGCACTAATTAAACGCGTTCAATAATCATAGCAGAGGCTCCTCCACCGCCATTACAAATTGCAGCAAGTCCAACAGAACCATTTTCCTGGTGTAAGACATTGTTCAAGGTCGTCACGATCCGGGCGCCGGAAGCACCGAGTGGGTGACCTAAGGACACTGCTCCGCCAAATACATTGACTTTATCTTCACTGATTTCCATATCCTTGTTGAAAGCCATGGTCACCACGGCGAAGGCTTCATTGACCTCAAAGTAATCCACATCGGCGGTAGTCATTCCGGCACGTTGCAATGCTTTGCGTGCAGCCAGTGGCGGGGTGGTCGTAAACCATTCCGGTTCCTGAGCAGCATCGGCAAACGCAAGAATTCTGGCAACGGGTTTGAGGCCAAGTTCTTCCATTTTTTCTTTGCTGACTAAGACCAGCGCAGAAGCACCATCATTGATCGTTGAAGCGTTGGCTGCGGTCACGGTTCCGTCTTTGGAAAAGACAGCCCGCAAACTTGGGATCTTTTCAAATTTTACTTTCTTGAACTCTTCATCTTCATTAATGATGAGATCATCTCCACGTCGTTGCGGAACATTAACCGGGATAATTTCAGATTTGAACTTACCGGACTCCGTTGCAGCAGCCGAACGTTTGTACGACTGGATGGAAAACGCATCCTGTGCTTCGCGGGAGATCTTGTATTTGGTCGCCGTATTGTCCGCACAGACACCCATTGCCATGTTGCCATAGACATCGGTGAGGCCATCCTTTTGCAGGCCGTCGATCAGTTGGGTATGGCCATTCTTTGTTCCCCAGCGCGCACTTGGCATATAGTAGGGAATGTTGGACATACTTTCCATTCCACCGGCAACGACTACATCATTGTGGCCAAGCATAATGCTTTGAGCAGCAAACATGATGGATTTCATTCCGGAAGCACAGACTTTATTTACCGTTGTACAAGGAACATTGACGCCAATGCCGGCACCAATAGCTGCCTGACGCGCAGGTGCCTGGCCCAGGTTAGCCGAGACAACGTTTCCCATAAATACTTCTTCGACCTGGTCGGTTGCTACGCCTGCTTTTTCCAAAGCACCGCTAATGGCTTTGCTTCCTAATTCTGTGGCAGCAAAACTGGAAAGTACCCCGCCAAAGCTGCCTAATGGTGTACGAACGGCGGATACGATATAAACTTCTTTCATAATAATAGTTAGGGTTTTATTTCGATGTAAGTTTTTTACTATTGTGCCTAAGGTGGCGAGATAAATATGACACGCATAAGACGATGAAATTCAGCGTGTGCCTGTGCAACATATCTGAAAATTAAAATCTTTAAGGTTTAGCCCCAAAGTCTAAATTGACTACAGAATAGTGCGCGCAAAGTTAACATTTTTCCTTAGTTAGTAGTTTAAAATCAGCCAGATTATCATCCCGGTCACTTTCTAAGTCAACCCCATCACTTTCCGCATCAACCCGGTTACATTCCACCTCAACCTGGTCGCTTACCGCGACCGCGTTGCATCCTTTGCAAGCAATCGGATCGCTGGAAGCGATCTGATTGCGGACCATCCGATCGCTATCCGAGTCAACCCAGTCGCATTTCACCTCATCCTGGTCGCTTCCCCCGACCCGGTTGATTACTATAGCAGGCAATCGGATCGAGGGAAGCGATCTGATTGCGGGGTGATGATTGAAACTAAGCAGATGTAAGCCTGACGACGGAAATAAGACCAAACCCATGGTTCATTTTTGTAATTTTGGCCAGCTTTTTAGTTTTACTTTAACCCCTAAAGCAATCAACACTATGCGCATTTTCCTGATGGCCGTTGTGTGCTTCTATTCTTTTGGATGGACGCAGGCTCAACCAGCCACTACTTTTTCCCGAGCCAAAATTCATCTGGATCATTTTTCTCCAAATCAACTTGGGGCTCTTGGTTTTGACCTGACCCATGGTCACTGGCACGGAAAAGTCTATGAATCCGATTTTTCCCAATCAGAATTAGCAAAAGTCAAAGCGGCAGGTTTTAGGTATGAAGTGCTTATTGAAGATGTGCAAGCTTTTTATGTAGCACAAAATGAAGGTTTATCCAGGGAAATTGACCGATCCCGTGCTTATACCCGAACGACAGATTGTTTTGCAAACGAAAGCTACGAGGTGCCGGAGCATTTTCGCCTGGGGAGTATGGGGGGATTTTTTACCTACGAAGAAATGTTGGAGCACCTTGACAGTATGCGGATCTTGTATCCTCATTTGATCACGAGCCGTCAGGTGGCCGGAAATAATAAAACCATCGAAGGGCGAGATGTTTACTGGTGGCGGATCTCCGATAACCCCGAGCAGGAAGAAGATGAACCCGAGGTTTTTTATAACTCGGTTACCCATGCCCGTGAACCAGGAGGTATGTCGCAAATGATCTTCTTCATGTGGTATGTCCTGGAAAATTACGATCGCGACCCGGACATCCGATTCATAGTAGATGAAGCACAGCTGTATTTTATGCCCTGTGTGAATCCGGACGGCTATATTTATAATCAGACCAATTTTCCGAATGGAGGAGGATTGTGGCGAAAAAACAAACGCGACAATGATGGGAATAATATTTTTGAAGAACACATGGACGGCGTTGATCTCAACCGGAACTTTGCGTATCAATGGGGCTTCTCAGATTCCGGATCTTCACCGGTATTTTCTTCTGCCGTTTACCGCGGTACGGAAGCTTTTTCGGAACCAGAAACCCGCATCATCCGTGATTTTTGCGAAGCACATGAATTTCGCGTAGCACTCAACTACCATACACATGGT
>CBDUIU010000606.1:0-3356 GCA_965367335.1 uncultured Saprospiraceae bacterium | reverse complement strand
CCAGATAGAAAAATGGAATGACATACCAGATTTTTGCCAGAAGAAATTTGATGGAAAAAAGAGGATTTGGTGAAAACAATGTGCTTACTAAAATCCAACCTATATGTAATATTAAAAGTAAGGTGAGGGGGTGTCGATAAAAAGATGACGGTAATACCTGCCTGTTCTGTAATGCAATAAGAAAAAAAACCAAACTAAGTCCGACCATCAATGGCTCTGTAGGCAAATCTGTCCCTAAACCATTGGGCAAATAGATTTCCGTAGACAGAGGGATACAAAGTAAGAGTAGGTAAAAAACTTTTCTAAAATCCAATACCGTAATGGCTATAAAAAGAATTACTGCGGGAATTGCCATTAAAAATAGCTCTTCCAACAGAAGTGCACTGGCAATGCTTAACATAATCAGCAAAGCAAAACCGTAGAACAGTCGTTCCTCAAATGATTGTTCTTGCCATATGGTGAGCAACTTAGCCATTAATAATCTTCTGCCAATTTACATCACGATATTGTTCAATTAACAAGATACTAACTATACTAAATATTA
Organism: uncultured Saprospiraceae bacterium; assembly: GCA_965367335.1. Lineage (GTDB taxonomy): Bacteria > Bacteroidota > Bacteroidia > Chitinophagales > Saprospiraceae > CBDUIU01. Next base: position 2,812 of record CBDUIU010000606.1, on the reverse strand, counting down.
AAGCAGCGACCAATGCCCCTAAGACAAATAGTGAGCGTTTCGGGCGAGATTTTATCACCGGTACCGTTGCTTCTTCTACTAAAATTAAAATAGGAAAGTCAGCATCATGAGCCGTTTGAATTTGTTTTAGCGTCTCCTTATCCAAACCTAATTGGCCCCTAGCTTCTGAATGAAGCCTGGTTAACATTTCGACTTGGCCAATCCCACTTGTAAACTTATTTAGTCGTTCATCTAGTTTTTTCTTTTTCTCTTTTAATCCTTCTATACGAGCATCAATCACTGGCAAAGTATCTCTTTTGTTTCTATACGTTTTAGATCCCGCAATACTTCTACGACTAGCTTCAAGACCACTCAGCTGAGTCTCCAATCCGGTAGAAAGCTCAGCAAGGCCTTCTCCCATTCCCGTGTAGTATATATTATAACTGTCCCTTAGCATTTTCAATTCACTGTCGATGACAAGGATTTGCTTTTCCTTAGAGCCAATCATGGATTCATATTTGGTAACCTGTCGTTCCATACTACTTTTCACTAAACGCCGACCGATATCCTCAATTTTTTCCCGCGCTGCATTAGCCATCGCTGCTGCAAGTTCCGGATCTGTATCCTCAATTGATAAATCAATTGCATCATACTTTGTTTGTATGACATTATAATGGCTCATTAAGGCATTTCGAACCAGATAAGGTGCTTTGACTTTTGTCGTATCTATTTCATAATGTTGATACAAGTCAAATCGATGCACGAGATAATCCAGTAATTCTCCCGAATTAGCGATGGTCAAAATCCGATCAATATCCTCTCCTTCTCCATAATAATTTGGCGTAAATGGGGTTGGCCCCACTGCCGCCGGTTTTGCCAGATCCTGACTTGCCGCATAAAATAAAGTGTTGGCTTTGTAATAATTGGACATGAGTAGGGTAATTACCACGCTCCCCACTAAAGTCACCGCCAATACTCGTAGAATTTGTTTTTTCCACCTAAAACCGGTTTCCAATACCCCTAACAAGTTTTCTTTTGAATCCATGTAGTTATCAAATTTGTCGCAAAAGTAGGAATTTAGTCTTGATCCAATTGATTTCTCGAGGATTTACTTTTTAGCCCCTGCCCCAGGGACGCCATGATCACTCTTGGAGAGAGCATTCCACTTACCAATGCTAGGCCTCCGGCCAAAGCCAGGATACTCCCTAATTGCCACCACCAGATCACAGGAATATAAATCCGCACACCATAGGAAATTAAAATCAAACCAAAACTGAAAATAAATACTCTAAATAGAATTGATGCTGGTAATTGTAAGTGCAATATGCGGACTGCTAAATAAACCTGAGCTAACATCGCAAAAGATTGCGTCACTGAGGTAGCAATGGCCGCTCCACTTGCCTTATAAGTTGGGATCAACCATGCATTGAGTACTATATTTAGCAAAATGCTGATGATAAAAATAAAATTCATTTGCTTCATACTATCATTTGCGGTAAGTAGGGTTCCAAAAATATACGTACCACTCACCGCAATAAAACTTATCATTAAATAACCCAAAACCTCTCCCCAGTAAACCGTTGCTTCGTTATATAAAAGCAGCATAATGTTCTCTTGAAAAAAATAACAAACGACACATAGGGTGATTGCTCCCGTCCAGATCATTTGCAAACTACTTTCTACCAGTGGCTCTATCCGCTCTTTAATTTTTAACATCCTCGCAAACATCGGTAACAATAAACCCGCAAATAAAAACCCAATCATATTACTTGCATCAAGTATCCGATAAGCCGAAGCATAAACGCCTGCTTCAAATTTTCCATCTGGCAATAGTTTTTCCAGCATCACACTATCGATCCGGGTATAAATAGTCATTAAAAATACAACGAGTCCGTAAGGATAACTTTCCTTCAGAATGAGCAGTAAAAAAGCTGGTTGCCACTTAAAGCGAAATACCGGCAATTTTCCATACACCCAAAAGAAAGCAAGTAATCCAGTGAGCCCTAAACTAAACATTTGTGCGTAAACAAACCACATGAGTTGAAAAGGCCCTTGAATCCATGGGCCCCACAACAATGCTCCACAAATAAGGATCATCAGCACCTTGTCCAAAATTGAAACGATAGCATCTGTTCTATAATATCCCAACCCGACAATATTAGAGCGCAAAAAGAATATTAAAGAGACCAATATTTGATTTATGGCGATACAGAATAGCAGTAGCGTATACTGCGGGATATAATCAGTTAACCAGGCACTAAAACCTAGAATAAATAAGAAAACCAAACCCATGATGAGTTTGAACAGTAATAGATTTGGAAAATACTTTGGTAGTAAATGTCGGTATTGCGAAATATTCCGGCTATTATAATTTTGCAGACCAAAGTCATTGAAAATTTGAAACAGGTAGGTAAAGCCCAACAAGACGAAATACATTCCGTACTCATCTGTACCAACTGCATTTTGCACGCCCCGGTCAATCCCGAATAAATAGAAGGGTTTTATCAAAAGGTTGATGAAAAGCAGAAAAAATATGTTGGTGAGAAACTCGCGTTTCATCGGGTAGCATTACGTTTGGTGCGCTGCAAATGTAGGGAAAAGAATGAAGTCGCAGAGCGGAAGTCGTTTGAACCGTATTTTCAATTTCCTGGATTAGTGAATAACTTCAATTATTGCGAAGCGCGTGCTACTTAAAATAAACTTCTACTCATAGCGAAGAGATTCGATCGGATCAAGTTGCGCCGCTTTTAACGCTGGATAAAGTCCTGAGATCAGACCCACGGTTAGACAAACAAATACACCCAGCATAATCCATCCCCAGGGGATCAAAAAG
>CBDUIU010000605.1:0-3369 GCA_965367335.1 uncultured Saprospiraceae bacterium | reverse complement strand
AAACGTTCATTACTTTTAGTTCCATTCTGGACAATCATCACCGGCGTTTTACTTTTACCAGACGCGGTAAACAAATCGACAATCTGCAGTAGTTTTTTCATCCCCATTAATACAACTACAGTAGCTGAAGATTTTGCGGCCAGATGCATGTCTTTGGAGAGCTCTCCATTACTCGTTGTTCCTGTGATCACCCAAAAGCTTTCATTTACACCACGGCGTGTCAATGGTACCCCCTGGTTTTCCGCAACAGCAATACAGCTGGAAATTCCAGGGATGACCTGCGTTTCAATATCAAATGCTGATGCAAATTGTAACTCTTCATGTCCTCTACCAAATACAAAGGGTCACCGCCTTTCAATCGCACTACATGGCCATATTGATAAGCCATTTGCACCATCATTAAGTTCATCTCTTTTTGGCTATAGCGATGATTATTGGCCCTTTTGCCAACATAGATCTTGAGCGCGTGGTCTGGTGCTTCCAGTATTAACTCCTCAGCTATCAAAGCATCATATAACACCACATCTGCTGAATGCAAAGCTTTGAGTCCTTTTCGTGTAATTAGATCCGGATCTCCCGGACCGGCGCCTACGAGAGATATCCTTGGTTTTATAGTCGATTTGTTCATGACTGAGGTATATGTATTGAATAGTAAAGTTTGTCTGTAGCAATGTTATGCCTTGTAATAATTCCCAATTACTTGCTTATCATCATCATCATCGGAGTTACCTACTTGTTTTTCACGAAGGGCTATGACCTGATGAACAAACTCAATAGCTTGTTGGAAAAATGATTTAGCAAATTCGGCGGTAGGTTCATATTGATTAATCTGCAGGACTAATGTTGAAAACGCTTTCGTTGGAAGACTAAATTCATTTGTAGTTACATAGTGTTCCTGAAAATCGTTCATGATTCCTTTATGAGTATTACATTTTACATCCTTAGCTAATAACAACGCTTTTGCACCTACTATCATAGCACTGTAAGAATGATAAATACTATCAGCCCATATCTTTTTTTCAATTGACTCTTCTGCCCATTCAATTTTCTCTTTCGCATCCCCAATAATAGTTCCCACCATATCATAAGCAACGCCTGCACATTCTCCCACGCCAATCGCCTGGAGGTATTCTTCTGTCTCCCCCCAATCAATAAATTCCTCCGGACTTACATTACTCACATCACCCAAACCTTTTAACAAATCATAGAAATACCGTTTTCCTTGTTGCCGGTAATAAGCATTGAAATATGCTGTTTCCGCATGTTGCTCATAATCATCTAAAAGCAAGCGTAAGGCATCAGGAATTCGGCGGCTTGGCAGTTTAATTACCCGATCTGCGACAAACCCTTCCCCATTGGGGTCAACACCTCCTCCGAGTACAATCTGCATTGCGGGTAAAACCCATCCATTTTTTTTAATAGAGCTGCCGTGCAAACCAATGTTAGCTGCCATATGCTGACCACAAGAATTCATGCAGCCACTAATTTTAATTTTCAAATTACTATTGGTTATCAAATGAGGATATTCTTCCGCGACTACCTCTTCTAATGCTACAGACAACGCAGTACTATTGGTAACACCCAAGTTACAAGTATCGGTGCCTGGGCAAGCCGTGATATCAGCGATTGTATCAAAGCCAGGCTCTCCTAACCCGATCTGATACAAGGCATTAAAAAGATGCGGCAAGGCTTGTGGACGAACAAAGCGCAATAAAAATCCTTGATTGACAGTGATACGAATATCATCAGCTGCGAATTGTTTCACGATCGCTGCGAATAAACGAGCTTTATCAGACTTAATATCGCCCAATCGTACGCGGATCTGGACGCCATAAAAACCCTCTTGTTTCTGTGGAAAAACATTTCCTGCCAACCATTGCTCGTATTGCGTACTATTCAAAGGTGCTATCGATGGCAATGCTAGGTCTGCTGGCAATATGGCTTGAGGAACAAGATCACGGTCTACCCAATATTCTTTTGTCTTGATTGATTTGCGCTCTATTTCCACAAGATTTAAAAAACCCTCTAATCCTAAGTCTTTGACTAAATATTTCATTCGTGCTTTGTGGCGCTTTTCCCGCTCACCATAACGGTCAAACACTCGTAAGGCTGCCTCCATAAATGGGATCATTTGTTCCTCCGGTAAAAACTCAAAAGCAGTCTGTGCAACAATAGACTGGGCGCCCAGGCCACCTCCAACAACAAGTTTAAAGCCGCGCTTCTCTTTTCCAGCTTCTACTTGAAGACGAGGGATAAAACCAAAATCATGGAAATAAGTAAAGGCTGAATCTTTATCAGAAGAAGAGAAAGCAGGTTTAATTTTACGCCCCATATCCTGGCAAATAGGATTGCGAAGGAAATAACGATATGCTGCTTCCACATAGGGTGACACATCAAATAACTCGTCGGGGTCGATTCCAGCGCGAGCCGAAGCAGTAAGGTTCCTAACCGTATTCCCACAAGCTTCACGAGCTGTAACACCAACTTCCGCTAAGTCAGCCCAAATAGCAGGTGAATCATTTAGTTTAACATAGTGCAATTGGATATTTTGGCGTGTCGTCAGGTGAAGATTACCATTCGTATATTTCTCCGATACATCGGCCAGGCGGATTAGCTGAGCAGTTGTCAAACGACCGTAGGGGATTTTAGTACGAAACATGTGAACGCCAAGTTGACGTTGGCCATACACACCACGAGTGAGGCGATAATGCTTAAAACGCTCTTCGTCTGTTTTTCCGCTATTAAATGCCTGAATCCTTTTCTGTAATTCTAATATATCTTTGACAACAAGATCAGAGATATTTTTTAAGTTTAAATTTCCGCTCATGGTAGTAGTAAGTTGTTTTGTTTGCAAATTGGTTTTAAGGAAAAAAAATCCCCTTCCAAAGATTGAATTCTCCGGAAGGGGGGCAGTAAATATTATTCATAAAAACATATCAAACTGTCATCCATATCTCCGAAGATTTGAATTGGTCATACAGCAACAACAGCAACACATCATATATAATTTTATTATTGGCATTTGTTATTTGATTGTTTTACATGTAACAGAGATAAAAAGAAAATGGCCTTTCGCAGTGTCTACACTCCGAAAGGCCATGTATATGGGACTGATAACTATTATAATCAGTTCTAGCCTGCCAGAGCACTGAGCGTGAAACAACAACGACAGCAACAGCACATATATGCTGCAACAAAAGCTGTGTTATTATAATCGTTCAGTGTCATTTTCCGGCAGTTAATTTCTAATGAATACAGGGCAGATATTTGCCCATTTGTTATACAAACATAGCCGGCTTTTGTAAGAGATGCAAATTTCCAGTTTGTATATTTTTTGATATTGATAAATCGTAATCTTCAATTTTTAAA
>CBDUIU010000604.1:0-3380 GCA_965367335.1 uncultured Saprospiraceae bacterium | reverse complement strand
TGTAGGGCTCACTGAGACGGTGATCACTTTGGTCTACTCTATTGCCATTGGTATTAGCATGGCTGCCACGGCTATGGTCGCCAGACGCATTGGAGAACACGACCCGGAAGCGGCTGCCAAAGCTGCCGGTCAATCTATATTATTGGCCGTTGGTATTTCGTTCATCATTGCGGCCATAGGTTTTTTCTACGCCGAAGATATCCTCAGGCTGATGGGTGGCGAACCAGGGCTGATTGAATCGGGCGTCGGTTATACGCGGATTGCCCTTTGCTCCAATGTAGTTATTATGTTATTATTTTTGCTAAATGGCATTTTCCGTGGCGCCGGGGATGCCTCTATTGCCATGTGGTCTCTATGGATTTCCAATGGACTCAACATCATTCTGGATCCGCTTTTTATTTTTGGGATAGGTCCATTTCCTGAATTAGGGGTTACGGGTGCAGCTGTCGCAACTACCATTGGCCGGGGCACTGGCGTCCTCTTTCAACTTTTCATCCTGTTTAATGGTCGCAGCTTGATCCGTCTGGGTTGGAAACACCTTAAAACAAATTGGTCATTATTAAAACGTCTAATTGATATTGCTGCCGGAGGTACAAGTCAATACCTGATTGGTTCTGCCAGCTGGATTTTCCTGATGCGGATCATTGCGGAATTTGGGGAAAATGCGGTAGCCGGATACACCATTGCCATTCGCCTTTTAATCTTTACGATTCTCCCTTCCTGGGGGATGGCCAATGCCGCGGCTACCCTGGTCGGTCAAAACCTGGGAGCAAAGCAGCCGGGACGAGCAGCTACTTCAGTGTGGCGTACGGCTCATTACAATATGCTTTTCTTGTTTGCGGTGGCAATCATCTACTTTTTCGCTGCCGAACCTTTAATTGGTATTTTTACGACGGACCCAGTGGCCGTAGCTTCCGGGGTTCTCAGTTTACGGATCATTTGTGCCGGTTATCCTGCCTTTGCTTACGGAATGGTCATCAGTCAGGCTTTTAACGGTGCTGGAGACACCCGTACACCGACGGTAATGAACTTCATCTGCTTCTGGCTAGTGGAGATTCCCCTGGCTTATTCGTTAGCCTTTCACCTCGGCTTTGGAGAACCAGGAACTTATTGGGCCATCGCTATTAGTGAAAGTCTACTGGCAGTGATCTGTGTATACTGGTTTAGAAAAGGGTATTGGAAGGCAACTGTGGTATAATTGAGTTGCTAGAACCTTACGTCTCCTCAGACGGTGTTGTCAGTGACCATAAAAGCAAAGTCGAATTCGTCGCCAAAGTATTTTAACCCATCACGCGATATTCTTGTGTGAACCATCACAATAAGGCGGTGTGCTCGTCTGCTTGCACATACAGATGGCTCCTTTCTTTGGCATTTCTTCTTTAAAAACATGGGGTGCAAAAGCCCCGCCTTTGTGTGATCCGTCACACCAAGGTTGACCCATGGATTTTCCACAAGCGCACCAGGCATAATTTTTATTAGCTTCTAATTCTACCATTTGAGGTGCCGTAGCTGCTACTTTTGCTTTTTCATTCATGATTAAGGTATTTTAAGTAATAATTAAATGGATTCTTTCGAAAAAAGTTGTGAATTTAGAAATCACCTTTTTCAAGCTACACAATTTTCACATCTTTATAAATACCCAAAGAGTAGCGACCCAAAGGTGACAAAGGTGCCGACCCAAAGCGTAGCGACCCAAAGGTGCCGAAGGTGCCGACCCAAAGCGTAGCGACCCAAAGGTGCCAAAGGCGCCGACCCAACTACCAATTCCATCTCAGCCCCATTCGCAAATACCAATTTCTCGCATTCCCCGGATAATAATATCGTGGCGCGCTCCCGCCAAAACTTGCGGCATTGATCAAAACCATCGAAGCGTAATGCTCGTCCAGCACATTATTCAACCCTAGGGCTAAATCCAGAGAGAAGTGCTTACTGAACTTTTTCCGGTATCCGGTTTGCGCATGTAACAAGGTGTAGTTATTTGAATAAACGGACGCATCATCACGTAAGGACATAGCATCCACATACTGAAATCGAGTCTGGAAATAGTAACCAACCCTCGATTGCCAGGTACCTGTCAGATGAACAACATGCGGTGCAACACCAGTAAGTGGGTTACCGGAATAATCTTTTTCTAAGTCTATAAACTCTTTAAACTCATAATCTGAAAAGGTGTAGCTGACTTGAAATTGAAGGCTAATCGGCAGTTGATAACTTAGGTATACTTCCATTCCCTGATGCACCGTCTTACCAGCATTAACGCCGACAAACTCATCCTGCCCTACCCTTCTGGCTACCAACAGATCTTTAACCGACATCCGATAAATGGCGAGATCATATTGCAGGCGATCCTTAAGAACTTTTCCCCTAAATCCTAGCTCTGTATTCCATCCTCGTTCCGGCTGGATATCCGTATTAACAAGACCTTCCGGTGTCAACGTCTCTTCAATAGCCGGGGCTGAAAAGCCATGACTCACTAATGCATAAATCGTTGATTTCTCACTCAGTGTATACGCCAACCCGAAGCGCGGAGACACCACCAGCTCAAAGCTATACGTTCCACTTTGGTCCACAGTATCTGCTGAAAAAAGGTCTTGAAGAACATAATTGGTTTCATTCAAATTGACCCCCGCTTCCCAATGCCAATCCCCAATCCTCCCTTTTATCTCGGTAAATAAATTCCCGTATTCCCGGACTTGCTCCTGATCACTTTCCTGTGTCCCTAACATTCTATCTACCTGTTCATAGGTTCCTCCAGTATATCGTTCCCGGTAATATTCCCCACCCACGCTCCAATTAATCTGGTCATTAAAAAAATAAGTTCCTTTACTTCTTAGACCAACCGATCGACTGGCTTCATTCAAAACTCCAAATGGCCGCAACTCATAGTTTTCCTTCCAACTCGTGTACACATTACTATGCAACTGCCATTTATTTTTAAAAAAACGATGGCTTATGCCAAACAAGGCCTGCTCCACATCTTCAAAGCCACGAACCTGGCCCCAGGTAAACGCCGCTTTCCTGGGGTCATTTTGAAAATCAGTTTCACTAAGAGAAGATGGGATAAAGGACACCAGATCAGTATAACTCCCTAATAAAGTAAAATGATGACCATTACTGGCATCTATTCTTGCAAGTAAATTAAAAGACTGCCGGTCATACTTATTATTAGCGCGATAGCCATCACTATGCGTAAGGTTATGGTTGAGAAATAAGGCGGTACGACGATCCTCAGATTGGAACTGCGCTTGGATCACATTCCGCAGCAGTCCAAACGAACCAGCGGTGAAGGTATTCGTTACATCAGAACCTTCGCTATGCTGTAATGTCTTAGTTTGGAGCTGTATGACACCCCCGAGAGAGGCACCGAGATGAGAAGCGCT
>CBDUIU010000603.1:0-3396 GCA_965367335.1 uncultured Saprospiraceae bacterium | reverse complement strand
CTGTCCGTATTTTTTAATAGTAAATGCCTTCATGTCCTTAATGTGCTACTAAGTTTGAGTAATAATTTTGACACCGCTTTGTTTAACATTAATATAACCTTTGTCACCCACAGTTTTCTAAATTACTATCAAATAAAAAAAGCCTATCATAATTGATAGGCTTTTTTACAAAAATACATTGAAAAGTAATTTATTAAACTACTTTGACATTTGTTGCGTTCAATCCTTTAGGGCCTTCTTCTACATCGAAGCTAACTTTGTCCCCTTCTCGGATTTCATCAATTAGTCCATTAACATGTACAAATACATCTTTGTCACCTTCTTCTGGAGTGATGAATCCAAATCCCTTAGAATTATTGAAAAATTTTACTGTTCCGTTACTCATGATTTAAAAATTTAATTACCATGCGAAGGTAGGGCTTTATTATGATTGTGCATAACAGATTCAATAGATGTCCATTTTAAAGGCACTTATTCTTAGTTAGCAGATGTTTTTATTTTAAACGGCTTTAATTCTTCAAAAAAGAAATCATCATTTGGCACATCAAAATCAAAGCCAGTGACTTCTAAATTATTGTCCGTATTTATCTTGATTGTCCCAAAACTAAACCAGGCTTGTGGGTGGTCCCAATGAATTTCCCAAACATCATGATGCCAATGTGTAAGACTTGCTGAAAGTAAGGGAGCGTTTTCAAAAGCTAATTTTAATTGATCATTATGTTCCGTGATAGTTATGTTCCCACCTAGTTCTGACTTGTAATTTCCTACCATCTTTTTAGGTGCTATGGTAGGTTGAGTGTTGAGTTCTCTTTTTGATTTCCTGTATGAAATACGAGTATCCCGAAGTATACGTTTATTAGCTCTTTCTAAATCTTCTTTTGACCAATCTTTAGTTTCTATCCCAAGAAATTTATCCAAGGCATAGTACGTTGCTGCCATTATCGGACTTTTCACTCCATTGGTTAAAACAACTACTCCAAGGTTTTCATCAGGAATTAAAGTAACGGCCGTTATCATCCCATCATAACCTCCGGTGTGGCCAACTCTCATTTTACCATGATAATCACTAAGTCCCCACCCTAATCCGTATGCATTGAAATGCCTTCCGTAATCATTTTTAGAGGTGTGATCAACTACATGATTTGTGTGGGGAGTCCACACTAAATTCCTGGTTTTTTTAGTTAATAAAGTGTCCCCATTATGGACGCCATTATTCATATTAAAAATCATCCATTTGGCGATGTCTTCTACATTGGAAATTAGTCCGCCTGTAGCGGCTACATTCTCCCAGTCTACCCACGGGATCACATAATTAGTATCATTTTTTCGTGCATGAGGAGAAGTGTAATTCCCTTTAATTTTCAATTCTTTAAGGGAAGAAATAGTGCCGGTCATGCCAAGTGGATCTAATATTCGCTCCTTTACATTTTCTCCCCAACTCTTCCCTGTCACTGTTTTTATTATCTCACCTGCGGTAATGTACATTAGGTTAGAATACCCATATCCGGATCTAAACTCATATGCCTGTGGTACATACTGAATCCGCTCAATAATCTCTTTGGAAGATAGATTAGACTTATACCAAATATTATCACCGCTAAAGGTCCCTAATCCTACCCGGTGACTCAATATATCCCGAATGGTGATATGATCGCTGACCCATTGATCATACATAGCAAAATAGGGGAGGTATTTCTTTACCTTATCATTCCAATCCATTTTTCCTTCCTGCACCAACATGCCAATAATGGCAGAGGTAAAAGCTTTGGAATTAGAGGCAATGGCATAGAGTGTTTGCTCATTTGGCTTTTCTTTTTTGCCTACTTCCAAAACACCATAGTTGCCGGTAAAAACTAGTTTTCCATCTTTTACTATACCAATGGATACCCCCGGAATATCCCAATCCTTGACCATTTTTGAGTAGTATGTGTCTATTTCTTCAAGGTTGACCTTTGTTTCATTTTGGGCCTGTAAGCCTGAAAAAATAAAAAATAGTAAAACGGATAAACAGAGAATTCTTTTCATGGATTGAGTTTTATGTTTAGACCTAAGCTTCAGTACAGGATTTTGTTATTTTTTACTTTTCTTTATTCAACATCTGTTAAATTAATACCAGAATTTTACTTTCGTCAAAATGAATATGTCTCATTAATATTCTTAATTAACGAAGTAGCAGCATCAGATTGGACTTTAAGGTTTTTTTTGTGACTTCTAAGAATTACCCCACAAGATGAAATATAGTTGGCCCACTCTCCCAATCTCGAAAGTTCACTCTTAACAATTGGAATTTTTTTACGCGGGGAGAGTTTGCCGTCCATTAAATCAAATTGGTAAGTTCTAAATGCTGCGAAATATATTTCTCTTGATTTTAGGCGATAAACATTATACCTCACTTGTGTGTCCATCGTTAATTCCCCCAAATTCCAATAGTTTAAAATTTCATTGGATAAATTAACATCTTCGATTAAGTTCATTTGCCCTCCGTTTTTTAATTGAGAAGCAGTTCTGTCGACCGATTTAAATCTGAGATATGGAGATCCCCGGCCGTTTAGTACATTAAAACTATCGTCTAACGAATCCATCGATGGTATTTTTTCGATTAATAAGAGCAAGGAATCAGTGTAAAGTATGGCAATATCGATTACCTCAATATTCTTTTTTATAGTTGCCACATCAACTTTTAAGTCTTCAATAAGCGAAGAAACTTGCTTTACTTCTGTTTTTCGTTCGGCGATGGATTCTCGATAATTATCAGAAAGAAACCCCAAAAATACCGCAAGGAATAATACTATGAATTCAAAGAAGTAGTGATTCCATTTAAACCTTAAAATCTTAGGAAACTTATCAAGTAAATTTTCTTTGTGGTCAGGCATTTTTGTTACTCATTTTAGTAATTATCAAGCTGAGTTGTATCGAAGCATTCTCTTGTCCAAGTGCGAAATCTTTGTTAGTAGCGTTTCAACCATTGGCAATCCAATTTGTCCGGGTTCTATTACTGCCAATGGTTTTGGCTATCATTCTGTTTTGTCTGCAGCGAGCTCGGAGTCTGGTCTTCCGCGGAAACAGAAGAGATTAACGGGGCGAGGTGAAGCTGCTGTACATAGAGTTTTACCAGATTGTTGGTTTAAAAATAGGATAAATATGTGAAGGTAGGATTAGCCATAATGAATTATTCACGTTGTTAGCCACAGTAATATTCCTGCTTAATGTATTCCCCAATTTATCTACCAGCCTTCCGGCAGTGGATCGAGTAATTGCACGATGGGCGATGGAAGAGGGGATTCTGGCAGTTTGCGCAGCACCTTGGCGTATTCGCGATCCTGAAACCCTTTTGCCGCATCCCAATATAGCTGTGCAGCGCTTCCATTACTGTGGGGCCGAAGTTGCATAATAGGC
>CBDUIU010000602.1:0-3404 GCA_965367335.1 uncultured Saprospiraceae bacterium | reverse complement strand
CTGTTTAGCCTGGATCTATTTCCGTGCACCAAACTTTGAAGTTGCACATCAGGTGATGGAACGGATAATATCGTTTGAGCAGTTCAATTTTGGCTCGGTGATTAATAAATTTTGGGTAATGAAAGGATTTGTAGTAATTGGAATCTTATTGTTAGTAGATGTTACTAATCTCAACTGGACCTATTACAAAGTACTGCAAAGACAGCCTGTTTTTCGGATTGTATCCTTTGCTGTTATCTTATGGTTAATTGCCTTTTTTGGAAGTTTTGGCGCCAATTCATTTATCTATTTTCAGTTTTAGAATATGAAACACCTGGTTTGGATAACAAGCTTTATATTTTTGTTCTTCGTAGGAGATCGGGTCGGAGGTTTTCTGTTAAGTAAGTTAACTAATGCCAGCGAATTTCGCTATTCTCGTTTATATAATCAAAAGGCGGAAGCAGATGTTTTATTGGTAGGAAACTCACGTGGTTTAATTTTTTATCAACCCTATATTGAAGAGAAAACGGGGAAATCTACCTTGAATATCAGCTATAATGGGCTGCCAATTCATTTGGCTCAGGTGTTGGTGGAAGACTACCTGGATAGCTATAAAGCTCCTGAAAAAATTATACTGGATGTGACTATGATTGACCGGGAAAATGATGCCCTGATAAATGGTTTTTATTTGTATGCTCCTTATTCCGAGCGGCTGCAGCAATTGTTATTGAAGACAGATAAAACCAGCTTTTATGCCAGCAAACTTACCCACCTGTTTCGCTATAATAGCGAGGTTTTTCAAAGAGCACTTTTCTATCTAAATAAGGGTGATGAAGATTGGTTAATAGACAGGGTGATCAATCAGGAGCTCATTAACCAAGTTGCCAGTGCGGATTCTATGAACTTTGAATTGCCCACCGGTGGATTGGAAGCACTTACCGGCATTGTTGCTGCGGCTAAGGCACATGATGTTAAAATTGAGTTGGTTGTTAATCCTTATTATCCTCCTTTCCTACAGCATTTTTATCAATTTGAGGCATGGAAAAATAAGATTGAAGTTGCGACAGGCATTCCGATACGAGATTATTCTTCATCCGTCCAGGAACCGGAAGGCTTTGGAGATTATCAGCACCTGAATAAACATGGCGCCAGGATGTATATCGACCTACTTTTAAGGGATGGTGTTTTATGAAAGGAAACTAAAATAAACCATGTAACTCGGCTTGCACCATATTAACAACCTCTCCTAGATCTTCCGGATTTTTCATGAAATCAATTTCATCGGCGTTGATGATCAATAATGGCCCATCATCATAATCTTTGATCCAATTCTCATAGCGTTCGTTCAGTCGCTTGAGGTAATCCAGACTCATGCTTCCTTCATAATCACGACCACGAGAGTGAATATGGGCTACTAATGTAGGGATACTGGCGCGGAGGTAAATCAACAAATCCGGTGGTTGGATCTGAGAGGTCATGAGTTTGAAAAGGTCAAAGTAGTTGTTGAAATCACGAGTAGCCATGAGCCCCATATCATGTAAGTTAGGAGCAAAGATATAGGCATCCTCGTAAATCGTCCGGTCCTGAATGACAGTAATATCACCGTTGATGATATCTAAGACCTGGCGGTAACGATTATTCAAGAAATAAACTTGCAGGTTAAAAGACCAACGCTGCATATCGTTATAGAAATCACCCAGATAAGGGTTATCATCGGTAGATTCGTAATGTACTTCCCAATTGAAGTTTTTACCTAGTTGTTCGCATAACGTGGTTTTACCGGCACCTATATTTCCAGCGATAGCGACGTATTTTACATCCGGAGTCGTTGATTCTGTGGTCATTTGTTATCAGAAAGTGGATTAGTGTAGTTGCAGAGCATTAAAGCCGCTAAGGTACAAAGCCCATAGCGCATTGCCACGAATCTCGGGAATTATTTTTTTGTAAAAAGTAGAGAGAAAAAGTGGCCTATTTCCGCTAAAAGTCAATTTTAAACGATAATTTACCCCCGCACATCTAAATCTTTGTTATGCAACTCAATGAACAGTTAATTTCACGATTGGAACTTTTGGCTCGATTAGACTTATCCGAGCAGGAGCGCAAGCGCTTACTGAATGACCTGAATAACATTCTGAAGATGGTGAGTAAAATGGAAGAGTTAGATACGAAGGGCGTAGAACCATTGAGCCATGTATCAAAAGTTGTAAACGTTCTGAGAAAAGATGAAGTGGCTCATCAGCTGGCAAAAGAAGTCGCCATGAAAAATGCGCCATTATCAGATGGGAAATTTTTTAAAGTTCCCAAAGTAATTGATCTAAAGAACAATGATTAACACCTTCTCAACTTGTTGGTCACTCTTTATGTCTTTTTTTAGTTAAAACTCAAAATAGCACTTATGCAGTCGATGATTTCCGTGAAGGATTTAAGAAAGACTTACATAATGGGTAACCAAAAAGTACATGCGTTACAATCAATAACACTAGATATTCAAAAAAATGAATACGTAGCTTTGATGGGGCCTTCAGGCTCAGGTAAATCAACGCTCATGAATTTATTAGGCTGTTTGGATACGCCTTCTAGTGGACAATACTTTCTGAATGGGATCAATGTGAGTACGATGACTGACAGTGAATTGGCTGAAGTTCGTAATAAAGAGATTGGCTTTGTCTTTCAGACCTTTAACTTACTGCCTCGCTTGACCGCCCTGGATAATGTCGCCTTACCTTTGGTGTATGCTGGGCTTAGTAGTAAAGAACGTCGCATAAAGGCCGAACGTGCCCTGGAATCCGTTGCTCTTGCCGATCGAATGGATCACAAGCCTAATGAACTCTCCGGCGGCCAACGTCAACGAGTAGCTATCGCTCGCGCTTTGGTCAATGACCCTGCTATTATCCTGGCGGATGAGCCTACAGGTAACCTGGACTCCAACACCTCCTATGAAATAATGGAGATATTTGAGCATTTGCACAACCAAGGTAATACGATCATACTGGTTACGCACGAGCCAGATATCGCTGAGTATGCTCATCGGATCGTTCGACTTAGAGATGGCTTGGTTGAGACAGATCTTCGAAACCAGTCTGTACGGGTTAGCGCAGGGTCACGATAGCTTATATTTTCTTAAAAATTCAGGCTGCTCTAACTATTTCTTATAATGTTTTTTCCACAATGAGGGCAAAAGTTATCTCTCTTCCAATATGATTTAAAAGGTGGTCAGAAGCGTGCAGTTCCAGTTTTTTTATCCTGATCTAAATGTTCAATAACATACCGTAATGGGTGATGGTGGAATTTTACCGCTAAATTTTCTTCAAATTTTATACTGATATCTGCATTGATTTTTTTTTGTAAGCCTTTTGTTGTAAAAGTTGCTTGGGGAAATCTTTTCATGAAATCTTCAAATGAATCCTGGATAACAAATTCCACGT
>CBDUIU010000601.1:0-3418 GCA_965367335.1 uncultured Saprospiraceae bacterium | reverse complement strand
CTCCTCCACCCTAGCCCGATCACGCAACTAAACATGGCCATCGTTCAGCTACAGATCCAGGATCATAACTCCGCAAAAAAAACTTTAGAAAACATTGAACCCCAGCTATTGGAACAACGTGCCTACCTCTATTACGGTACCTATGCAGAATATTTTCAACAGATCGGTAAAAAAAAGCAGGCCATTTCGTATCTTGATGAGGCTTTGGATTTGGTAAAAAATGAAGGGGAGCGGAAGTATTTGCTGGAGAAGCGAGAATTAATGCGTACTTCCTGAATTGCAATACAATAGGTTATCCAAGAAACCAACTTCCCGTAACGCTTGCCAACAATAATCTAAATTTCACAATCCATCAAAAATAGTTACAACCATGGCTTACGATCAATTCCAGGCTGACCGGATCCGTCAAGTTTTTCAGGAGAAAAAAACGGCATTTACCGAAAAAAAGATGTTTGGTGGGATTTGCTTTATGGTCGATGATAAAATGTGCTGCGGCCTCCATTTTGATAAAAAGAAAAACACCGACCTGTTGATGGCCCGCATCGGAGAAGCCGCTTCAGAGAAAGCTATGAAAAGGCCTGGTTGCCACCCCATGGATTTCACGGGTCGCCCCATGCGCGGTTACGTATTTGTTACGCCGGATGGCTTCGATGCCGATGATGATCTTGCCCATTGGCTGCAATTGTGCATTGACTATAATCCATTGGCAAAAGTGAGTAAGAAGCGAAAAAAGTAAGCTCTAACACCTGGTAGTTATTAGTATCATCTCCTCCTTTTTTTCTGTCTGCCAAGTACAGGCTACCTGAGCTATAAATCACCCGCCCAACTGACAAAAATCACACATTTCTATTTCCAAAAAATATATACTTGGTATGAAGAAAAGTCTTAGTCTCTTTTACCACATTCAATTGTAACCCCAAAAAAGCCGGGCAGTCTTTTGACTGCCCTATTTTTGATCACCCTCTACACTCCCCCATTTATGAAACCAATACTACGCCTCCCTTTATTGTGCCTTTGCATCTGTTTAGGCTCCTCTGCTATTAGTGCCCAATTTGCCTTTCTAAAAACTTACGATATAGCCAACAGCGATCTTGGAAACTATATACAACAAGATATAAACGGGAATTTCCAAATCCTGGGCAAATCGGATGCCTTTGGTGCTGACCCAATGGATTATGTGCTTTGGACCGATGCCCAGGGTCAAATGATTGATTCTAAAACACTGGGGCCATCATCCATCCAGGTATTACCGCTTGGTACTGATCGCTTTGTCAAATTGAATAACCAGCCTACCCGCCTGAGCCTGGTCGATATCAACGGACAGGAATACTGGAGTCAAACTTACGCTACCCCCGCTCCTTATGGATTGCAGGCAAGCTCTTTTAACCAAACTCAAGACGGAGGCTACATTATTGCTGGCGGCCGGTTTCCTCCCGCTCCTTCATCAGAAGCATTGATCATCCGCACCAATTCTATTGGCGAACAAACCTGGCAAACACCGATTCCAATATTTCGCAGCTTTGCCCAGGGAATTATTGAGGCCTCTGACAAACAACTTTACGCCTTTGGTCAGGTAACACCGGCCGTTAGTGTCACCTTCCCTTTTATTCAACAACTCGATGCCGCAGGGAATTTACACTGGAGATATACTATTCCGGGATATAATCTGGCAATAATGAAAAGTATCTGCGAGACACAAAATGGCGACATTGCCTTTACTGGATTTGCCAAACAGCAACTCCCCCCTAATAAAGATGTCCTCTTCCTCGGCAAACTTGACAAAATGGGGAATCAGCTCTGGTTACTCGAATATCCACTGGATCAAGGAATCAATCCTGAAACTATACTTTGCACTCCTGATAACGGATTACTCATTGGTGGTACAGCTGGCGATGAAGTCACCTTGCTGCTTACAGATGCCAACGGAGAAATTCAATGGAGACAACACTATGGTTTACCAAATTCTGGCAGCGCTTACCATCTGATCCAGACTATTGATGGTGGCTTTGCAGCTACCGGTTCAATCAATAAGTCGGGACAGCCATCGGATATTTTTTTATTAAAAACCGGGCCCCAGGGACAATTGAACATCGATTTGGAGCTAGACATCGTTTCCAGTTATTTGCCCTTTAAACAATATCAGGAAGCTCGATTTACTGCCATACTTGTAAACAAAGGGACAACAATAGCAACCGGTGTCAGCGTGCATTTCCCCAAACCCGAAGGTGGTGTTTTTAGCGGAGGTTTTGAGTACAACAGCACCCAGGGAACTTATCAGCCTTATGGTAATCAGATCTGGGAAGTTGGGCGTTTAGCTGTAGGTGATACCGCAGAAATAGAAATCAATTTTTTCACCCTGCAAGCAGATCCACCTATCACCGTATATGCTCAGGTCATTGCTGCCAATGAGCCCGATGTAGATGGTACACCCAATAACGGCACTCCTCCTCTTCCTAATGAAGATGATGAAGCCGTTTTATTCTTTGGAGATGAACCAATCTTACTAGCGCTAGAAAACAATGCACCTCCGAGTAGTGCTACCATGAGCGAAGTACGAATCGTCGGACTAGATCAGTTAGGAGAAGTTGAGTTGATTAGTAACTTACCGGCTCCAGTTAATAACAATACGACGAATTTCAACGGAGCGGCCTATGATATTGTCAGTGGACGGTTTTACTTTACCCGTTTTGATGGCGCGTATCAAACCAGTGAGTTATTTTATAATGATCTGGAAGGACATCAACAATCCGTAGCACAGTTAGGGGCGGCCGTTACCAGTGGCACATTTTATCAGGGCAATTATTATTACATCGCCCAATTGTCGGATGATCTATTTCGCGTTAACCTAAATCCGGATGGTAGCTTTATCAGTGAAACCCATCTTTCGAATTTTCTGGAAGGAACTATCTATGAAGGTCAATGGCTAGGCTTTGGAGACATCGCTTTTAGCCTGGATGGTGCCTATATTTACGGTTCTGCAACCAGACAGGGTGCGGCCCCAACTACGGTATTCTTTCGGATGAACGCTGACGGTTCAGACTATACCGAAATTTGTAATGCCACAGACTGTGGGTTTCAGGCGGGTAGCACACAAATTGCCTTTGGCACTGATGCACGTCTGTATGGTGTGAACAGCTTAGGTAATCAGGAATTTTACCGGATCAACTCTAAGGATGGTAGTGGTGAAATCATCAACTTATTGGACCGGTCTATATCTGATCTATCTATTGGAACTGCTACTATTATCAGTCCGGACTTAACGATTACCAACATTGATCTTCCGGTACAAGGGACTGCTGGTAGCGTCTTAAATTTCCAATTTGAATTGAGTAATATTGGCAATACCTCAGCGACCGATGATTATCTCATTACCCATTATCTTTCATCGGATAACCAGCTTAGCACGGATGACGTGTGG
>CBDUIU010000600.1:0-3421 GCA_965367335.1 uncultured Saprospiraceae bacterium | reverse complement strand
GTAAAAAAGGTACCATGCTACCCTTTTTACCCTTTGGCCCTTTTGGCCCCTTTTCCCCCTCTGACCCTTCTATTCAATACTACTCAACACAGACTTACCTTCTCCAAAGTAGTTAATAACTTTTTTGGTGGTTTGCAAATCTCTGGCGGCATCACATTCGAGTAAGGTTTTAAAATCCCAGGTACGAGCGGCTGGTATATTTTGTAAATTAAGCTGAATGATAGCAGCCTCGCGCACAACCCAACGCAGGATATTCATTTGATCCAATCCCGTAGCTTTGATGGCAGTTTCCAATTTAGGAGCAATAAGATAAGACTCTTCCCCGCTGATTAACATCTGGACGATATCGTCGACCAAAGGCTGTTGATTTTGATTGAGGTCCAGAAATACCGGATCGAAAATACTCATTTCATAAGATTTAGCCACGATAGTTTGGTGAGTAAGGGCTAATTCGTCTTGTGCAGAAATAGTAGTGATCAAGAATAATCCAAGAATGGAAAGTGCAAATTGTTTCATTAGATAAGTGTGTTTTGTAGATTTTATAAATAAACAAAGGGATGGTCATTAATAAAATAAGCCAAATCAGTTTATCCCGAATAGACATGACAATAGTAGCCTGGGTTACCGAGGCGTTCTTGTAATGTTCGGAATTTGGATAGACATAAGGGTACAAGACCGATGATGTCGGATGATATTAAATGGGAATTTGTTGAAGGATTAAAACGGGTTGGTTATGATGGGTATTTTCCTGACCTATGTTACTGATTAATGCCTGTCACATTCAAATACATTTATTTATAAAATATGTATAAGTTGTTGTTAATGACATGGTGTTAAACATAAAAGGTCATTAAAGTGTTGCGTGGGAGCATAAAATATTTTGAAAAAATTAAATCTTTTTTCCAAAAGGGAGCTCTACAGCAATTGATAGTCTTGGGAAATAGTAACCGAAAAGTGGCTATGGTTGTATACAGCAAAAATAGTACAATATTTTGTTATTATAAAATATTATATTATTTTTTTTTCAGATAAGAGCCTCTTTTTTTTGAGAACTTTTCTCACCCTTACTTTACGGGTTTCGCTTTAGGCGTAGAAGTTCTTTATTTTCAGCATTATAGAATAGAAGATAGTTTGTACTGACGTTATATTTCTTCGTATTATTTAAAGCATCCATAAATTTTTGTGGGATGGTGGTATTCATACAAGCCATTTTGGTTTGACTCATTTGGCTCAATTGTATTTTCCCCTTTTCCGGTATACTCACCTTTCCCTTGAGGGTATTGCAGCCGTCATTCCCTTCAATTACTCCATCATTCACGATGATTTCTATCTGTGGTGTTTTCTTAAGGCCATTTTGCTCCTCCATTACAAAATCCTCCTCATCGATTTTATCCAATACCCATAAGTCATTTATCTGATTATCCTTAATTGGGGTCGCTTGCTGTTCCTCGGGTGAATCATTTTTTTGGTCTGAGTCAGGTTTGTTATCTGAGCAAGCAAATAAAATTAATAGAGCTGGAATCAATAATTTTTTCATAAGATCCATGAATTATTTAATTATTTAATATTGAGGTAAACTTAAGGAATTCTACAAAGATATAATAGATCAATACCTTTCAATCCTATCTTTTCTTTTGCAGATATTTCTAGTAATCTTGTCAAGAGTATATGGATAGAGCGATATTAGGCATTTTTCCTATTTTACAAAGAAAATTGCCATTATGTTTAGCCTCCCCAAAATCTTTCTTTTTCTTTTCCTCCTTGGCACCCTTTGCCCGCTGTTTTCCCAATTTCCGCTTTTATCCGAGCAGGAACGGGCTCGTGTCATCAATGAGATACTCGAAGACCGGCTCGACCATTTACTGCCGCAGCTCATGGAGCGCGAAGGCATTGATATGTGGATCCTGATTTCCCGGGAATATAATGAAGATCCCGTAATGAAGACCATCCTTCCGGCTACCTGGCTTTCTGCCCGCAGAAGAACTATCATGGTGTTCAATAAAAATATAGCGACTGGAGGGATAGACAAAATTGCTATTGCCCGTTATTCCGTAGGTAGATTGTTAAAAGGCGCCTGGGACGTTGATGTATATCCCAATCAATGGGAGGCCCTAATGACCATTATCGAAGACAAAGACCCACAAACGATCGGCCTCAATTTCTCTGATGACTTTGCCCTGGCCGATGGGCTGGTTCACTCTGAGTATCAAGCATTCATGGATAAATTGCCGCAGGCGATGCATTCCCGGGTACGGTCTGCGGAGCGGCTGGCCATTGCCTGGCTGGAGACCCGAAGCGAAAAAGAACTGGAGATCTACCCTATGATTTGTCATATCGGACATACCATCCTTCAGGAAGGGCTTTCCGAAAAACACATTCACCCCGGCATCACCACTACCAGCGAGGTGGAGTGGAAGCTTCGCCAGCTTGTCCGTTATTATGGCCTGGATACCTGGTTCCATCCTTCCGTCTCAATTCAACGCTCGGACGAAGGCAACAAAGATTTTCTTCGCTCTTTTTCAACTCGTCCCAAAGATCAGGTGATTATTGCCGGAGATTTACTCCACGTCGATTTTGGCATCACTTACCTTCGACTGAACACCGATCAACAGCAGCATTTTTATGTCTTGAAGCCTGGAGAAAAAGCAGTACCGAAATATTTGAGTGATGCTTTCAAAAATGGGAATCGGGTTCAGGATATTTTGGTAGAAAATTTTAAAAAGGGAAAAACCGGGAATCAAATTTTAGCGGACGCCTTGGCTCAGGCCAAAGCTGAAGGACTGAATGCTTCAATTTATACCCATCCGATCGGTTTTCATGGTCACGCTGCAGGTCCGACGATCGGCTTGTGGGATTCACAAGGCGGGGTCAAGGGGAGGGGAGATTATCCTTTGTTTGAAAATACGGCTTATTCCATTGAGCTATTTGCAGCCACGGAAGTAAAAGAATGGGGTAAGATCGTTCGGATCATGCTGGAGGAAGATGGCGTGTACACACCGGATGGTTTTTATTTTTTGGATGGACGGATGGAAGAGATTTTGACCATCCCTCGCTAACCTTTTATCAACCGCTCTGTTCCAATGCGCGGCGTATTTGTACCTGCAGGATATAAACACCTATAGGTGGAAAACTTAAGTCCTGGAAATTGAAGCTCCGGGGCTCTTAACGCGCAAGATGTCCATCTATTACCCTTGCGTAAATGAGATCACCAGATAGGAAAAGCCAAATCCGAAGATCATATAAAATAAAATACTGAGCATACTCACCAGTCCATATTTAAGTAATGCCCCAATGCTTAAGCGTTGGATGAGGGAATAACTACTGTAGGCAATCAATAAAAACAAAAATAAGAGTTGAATCTGCTGTAAGTTTATTCCAGCCAGCTTGCTGGCGATCATTGAAAAAATGCCAAAGATGATAT
>CBDUIU010000599.1:0-3441 GCA_965367335.1 uncultured Saprospiraceae bacterium | reverse complement strand
TGGTAAAATTTACATGCCGAGTACGACGCCTCGTCAAAAGATTGACAAGGTGCGGTTCTTTGGAAAAAATTTTGTTGAAATAGTATTGGAAGGAGATACTTTTGACGATGCCTACTTGAAAGCCATAGAGGAAGCTAAAAAAGCCAATAAAGTATTCATACATCCTTTCAACGATGAGGCTGTGATTGAGGGCCAGGGAACAGTGGGCTTGGAAATCATAGAAGACAGTGAAGTACCAATTGATTATATTTTCGTACCGATTGGTGGTGGTGGATTGGCATCTGGCTTAGGGAGTTATTTTCGGCAGATGAGTCCCAAAACGAAAATTATCGGAGTAGAACCTGCTGGTGCACCGGCCATGTATCATTCACTTAAAAAAGGAGAAATTATTAGACTGGAAGATATTGATCCATTTGTAGATGGAGCAGCGGTACGTCAAGTCGGAGAAAGAACGTTTGCGCTTTGTCAACAGGTTTTGGATGACGTTATTTTGGTGCCTGAAGGCAAAGTGTGTTCGACAATTTTGAAGCTTTACAACGAGGATGCTATTGTCGCTGAGCCGGCAGGAGCATTGGCTATTGCTGCCTTGGACCAATATAAAGATAAGTTGAAAGGAAAAAATGTGGTGTGTGTAGTGAGTGGGGGAAACAATGATATTACCAGGATGGAAGATATCAAAGAGAAATCTTTGCTTTATGAAGGCTTAAAACATTATTTCATCGTACGTTTTCCTCAGCGTGCCGGAGCCCTCCGTGAATTTTTAAATAACGTGTTGGGGCCAACTGATGATATCACCCATTTTGAATATACTAAAAAGGTAAACCGTGATTCCGGGCCGGCACTGGTTGGGATTGAGCTAAAAGATCCAGATCATTATGCAGGACTGATCGAGCGGATGAAACAATATCAAATCAATTTTCAAACCTTGAACGATAATCCAATGTTGTTTGAGTTACTGGTTTAGGAAAATGAGACCTCCTCAGTCCAATCTGGTGCTTCTTTGGGAATCTCCTTTTGAATTTTTTTAATAAAAGGATGGTAATGTACCTCCAAACTGTGTCGCTTTGCTTTTAAAAACTCTTTACTGATTGTGGTGGCCTCTTGTTCTGCCAGCTGGTGGATATTATTTGGTATCGCCCAACGACCCATGATGTGATTGGCAGCTAACTTTGCTTGATGGTCAGAAATTGGCCAAACACAACCTTGGGGCTGAACGAGCCCTATGAAAAAGAGCCTTGGGTGCTCCGGGTGTATCATACGAAGATAGAGGGGAATACGCTCTGCTTCGTCATAGTTGATAAATTCATTGGAGAAAAAAGGGAAAGAGACTTTGTATCCCGTTGCACAAATAATAACATCGTATTGTTCTTCTGTACCATCAACAAAAAAGACTTGCTTGTTATCCAGCTTTTTAATGGCTTTACGCGGGTGGACCTTTCCATGACGAATCCGGTAAAGCAATTCGGAATTAAGCACAGGGTGGCATTTAGTGATGGGATAGTCCGGCGTTTCTAATCCATAGTCTTCGTAGTTCCCAACTTGTAATTTCAGACTTAGTTTTCGTAAGAGAGCTTGTACCGGTCCGGGAATTTTTACAAGCATCTCATTATAAGTGTCTGTTGGACGCCCCATCATAAATTTTGGAATAATATAATAAGGTCGCCGCATACTGATAGCAACATGCTTTGCCACCCGACTAATTTCTACAGCACAATCGCAGCCGGAATTACCAGCTCCAACAATCAACACACGCTTTCCTTTAAAAGCTTCATTAGTTTTGTAGTCATGTGAATGCATCCATACTCCGGTGAATTCACCTTCATACTCAGGATAACGCGGAACAGAATGGTGACCATTTGCCGTCATTAAATAATCAAACGCTTCTTTGCTTCCATCGATTAATTCCACTTGCCAACGTTCATCGGTTAATTTCTCTACGTTCTTTACTGTTGTGTTTAATCGAATATATGGAGCTAATCCAAAATTTGTTACATAAGACTCAAAGTAAGCTAAGACTTGCCGATGAGAAGGATAATCGGGATAATGCTCCGGCATAGGAAAATCTATGTATGCTGACAATTTTTTAGAACTAATGATATGTGTTGTCTCACAAACAGAGGAATGCGAAGATTCCGAGGTATAGACCCAATTCCCGCCAATCTGCTCACCTTTTTCATAACATACTACGTTTGTAATACCAGCCTGTAGACAATTTTTGATAGCCGTAATGCCAGAACAACCAGCACCAATGATACAAACACGAGGCGATGAAGACATAGAGAAAGCACTTTAATTATATACAATATTAGGTTAATATACTAAGGTAATAAACAGAAAAAAAGGATCAAAGTATTCAATAGATGAAAAATTCAACGTCACAATTCGCAAAAAAATAAGAATTGAGGCATGGTGTTTGAAATACAATAAGACATAAGTAGCTTATAAATAAGGGATCCTCCTTCCCTGAATAATTTCCCTCCATATAAAGAATTAGTTGACCTCAAGTAATTCTTATTCTTTCAAATAAACACAAATTAATTTATGAAATTATTCTACCTAACCTTGATTTTTTGTTGTATCAGATTGAATATGATCCAAGCAACAAGCCCTTCTCATATTTCATCGGAAACGCCTCCTAGTGCGATTTTAGCAAAAAGTTTTGCCTTGGCAGCAGATTGCTCAGGAATTAATTTGGACTTAGGCACCTCCGGACCTTTTTCCTTTGGTGCTGGTAGCTATGTTGTGAGAGCAAGTGGAGCTGACACAACGGCTTCCTTCAGCTTTGATCTATGGGACGAAACGACTTCTAACTGTGTTGCTGCTGGTGGTGTTAATGACATTACGTTTGATTTTAAAGTACTAGAGACTTTTGATGCTTATAGTGGATCCACTATGGCTGGATATGTTGGCGCTTCTCACAAAATCGTTCAGGATGCTACTGGATTAAAAGGGACAAACCCTCACGGCTCGTCTGGTGCAACGGTTTCCTCCACCGGGGATGTTCGTGCCTATGAAGTTACCGTCCGATTTGCATCTCATATAGAAGTATTAGCTGGAGATTTAACCGTTGCTACGACCAGTATCAATACTGCCGGAAAAGCTTATGAATCTGCTGCTATTGTATTTTTAGATGAAAATGGAGACCCATTAGATGGAGGAGATCCCAACTATATAGGATTTTATGGAGCAAATGGCCCGGCGATAAATGGAACTTGTACTCCTCCTGCAGCAACACCATCCCCTTGGCAAGGTGTATCATTACCTGCACAAGGCTCCTATTTTGCTCAATCCACAGGGACTGTAGACCTATCCGTAGATGGATGTAACCCCAGCTCCGGTTCAAATGGAAGTGGGAATAATGCGGATGTTCTTGCAAGTGATGTAAATCTTGCGACAACGGAACGAATAGGAGGATTTAAGTTTATGGTATACCTTGAAATG
>CBDUIU010000598.1:0-3459 GCA_965367335.1 uncultured Saprospiraceae bacterium | reverse complement strand
CCAGAATCCGACCCTAATGATATGGGGATGGGGTGGTTCCCGGGTTATGCCATTGATGTGGAAACAGGAAAACGCCTGAATATTTTCTTCGGTGAAAATTCTACTTACAGAGATGCCATCCCTAATGCGGTTGCCTTAGATCGCGCGAATGGAGGTAATATGATCTGGGACCCAACAAGTCAAGTAGTTGCTCCTTTAGCATTCAACTCTATGTATCCATTTGTCGCTGGTGGCCAACACTTCATCTACGTCACTAAACAAGAATACGATGAGTGTGCGGAATTACGCGGTCGAATTGATGATATTCCTTTCCGAAAAGTTCGTGCTTTGCAGCAGGTTACCTGGGCCGGTTTCCCAATGTTAGCTCCTGAAGCAAGTCTGAAGTCTTATGCTGAAGGCTTAATTCCAAACGATGCAGTGATTAAATTACGGGTTACTTCACCTTACGCTACTATCGGAGGAACTGGATTTAACGAAAACCGTCCGGCATATCGCTTTACCATTGAAGGTAAGAGTACAACAGAATTAACAACTAAGGCAGAGGTCAATGATCAGTTGGATGCAATCAATGTTGTTCCGAACCCTTACTATGGTTATTCTCAGTACGAGGTAAACCAGTTTACAACTACAGTTAAAATAACAAACTTACCAGCAAGATGTGATGTGACCATTTTCTCTATTGATGGAAAATTCATTCGTAAATACAGACGTGATGAGCGTGGTTTCACACAAGAACAACGGCCGAATCCTGGTATCCGGACAACTCAGATTACTCCAGCCTTGGAGTGGGATATGAAAAACCACAAAGGCATCCCGATTGCTAGTGGTGTTTATTTAATCCACGTTGATGCAGGTGCATTGGGAGAAAGAGTGGTCAAGTGGTTTGGTGTGAATCGCCAGTTTGATCCATCGGGATTATAATAATATTTGACGTGAATGAGCTGCAGACATCTGTTATAGCTCATTCACGTCTAATTCATTCATTTTGAAAATGTTTCCAGACATGAAATCATACATACAAAAAACTTTTCTGTTAATCGTTCTGGTGTTAGGGGTGCAACTAATGTTTGCAGGAAACCCTGACCGTCAGGGGGAGGCCGGTGCTGGTCAACTGTTGCTCAATCCCTGGGCAAGAAGTGCCGGGTTGCACACTATGAACACTTCAATGGTTAGTGGAATCGAGGCCATGCGATTAAACGTTGCTGGTCTTTCTCGGATCGCAAAATCAGAATTTGCTTTCGGACATACTCGCTACCTGGATGGTGCGGATATTAGTATCAACTCCTTTGGTTTTGCTCAAAGAATGGGTAATGGCGCATTAGGAGTAAGCATTATGGCTATGGATTTAGGAGATATCGCGGTGACTACCGAGAACCAACCTGAAGGAACCGGAGCCACTTACTCACCTTCTCTGGTCAACCTCGGAATTGCTTACTCCCATACTTTTGAGAATAAAGTGTCTGTTGGTATTTTGTTTAGAGGAGTGACAGAATCAACTGCTGACCTTAGTGCATTTGCTTTTGCAATTGATGCCGGGGTGCAGTATGTTACGGGACCACAGGATAATTTTAAGTTTGGTATTTCTCTTCGTAATGTAGGGACCAAAATGAATTTTCAAGGTCAAGGTATTTCGGATCAATTACCTAGCCCTAATCCAACATTTGGGTATGAATTATCCTATTTCGCCAGATCACAAGCTTATGAATTACCATCTGTGTTGAATATTGGTACGTCTTACGACTTCTATGTGACCGAACGTCATCGCATCACCGTTTTGGGTAACTTCACCGCTAATTCGTTTTCTGAGGATCAAATCGGAGCCGGCGTAGAGTATAGTTTTAACAAGCTTTTTTCTCTGCGGGCTGCTTATAAAGAAGACTTTGGCGCAACTGCTGAAGATAATCTCGGAGAAAATGTAGAAACAGGTTTTAGTGCTGGTTTCTCTTTTGATGTGCCGTTGAAAAAAGACAGTGAAAATCGTTTAGGAATTGATTATTCTTATCGTGATACTCAGCCGTTTGACGGTACGCATAACCTTACGGTAAGGTTTAGTTTATAAGAAGATTTAATTGCTTCTTTTAAAAGGGCTGCGTAGTTTCAAACTACGTAGCCCTTTTTCGTTCTAACAGAAACCTGACATATAGATAATTTAGGCTAGTATGTCCAACGGAGAATTGTTATTTTTATGAAAACATTCATTAGCTTGCCATAAAATCTATCTTTATTATGCTGAAAAAATATGCCATTTCTTGTTTGTTTCTATTTCTGCTATTTTCTTTAAACGCAAGTGAAGCCCCGGCGGATAAACTAAAAAGAAACACGGTAGAAAAAGTTACCGATTTCCGGGCCGACTGTGCTTTGGCAACTGCGAGTATTGATTTAGCAGTTAATAACGTAAGAACAAGGTTACAACAAGGTGGTGATATGTGGTGGGACAGAAGGAGCGGCCGTTATATAGTACCTGCGAATGGTTCCGGCCAAGAAGAGGTATCGTCAATCTATGCTGGGGCGATATGGCTGGGAGGAATTGACCCCGGAGGAAATCTAAAATTGAGCGCACAAACATATGGGGCTGCTAATGGAAACACAGATTTCTGGCCAGGACCACTAACGGATGTAGGAGTAACCGATGAAATAACATGTACCAATTGGGACCGGTTTTTTACGGTAAAATCTGCAGAAGTATATGAGACACAAAGACGGTTTAACCTCGCACAACAAGGAGGCACCTATACGGAAGCAGATATACCCCTTGCTGTCAAAGGCTGGCCCGCCAGAGGAAATCCTTACTTTGAATCTGTACATGGGTTTGCGCTACCCAATTCCAGTCAAGGCTTAGCGGCATTTTTTGATCAGGACGGCGATGGCCGGTATGACCCATTGAAAGGTGACTTTCCAATTCTTGATGTAGGTGGTTGCAATGAACAAATTATACCGGATGAAATGATCTTTTGGATTTTTAATGATGCAGGAGGTGTTCATACTGAATCTGGAGGCGATGCGGTCAAAATGGAGATTCAGAATACAGCCTTTGCCTTTGCCACTAATGATGCTAACAATAACAATACTTTTTATCACCATAAACTGATTAACCGAGCTATAGAAACAATCGATAGTTTTTATTTTGGTTACTGGGTTGATTCTGATTTAGGTTGCGCAGAGGATGATTATATCGGGAGTGATATATCCAGAGACTTAGTTTATGTCTACAACCAGGACAACCTGGATGGTGAGGGAAATTCTACCGATTGTGGTGGAGTACCTACCTATGGAGATGATATTCCGGCAGTAGGTATCGACTTTATGAGGGGGCTGTATGATGTTGATCAGGCAGCGTACCGGGGTTTGAGTACCTTTATGTACTATAACCGTTCTGACATTGCTCCTCCGGGAACAGAAGATCCAAATATTGCTGTTGAGTTTTATCGTTATCTGACAGGCTCCTGGCGGGATGGAACC
>CBDUIU010000597.1:0-3461 GCA_965367335.1 uncultured Saprospiraceae bacterium | reverse complement strand
CGGTGCCAGCCCATCAGCAACCTGCACTTACGATATGCCAGGGAGTTATTCTATTAGCCTAATGGTGACGGACAATCATGGCTGTACCAATACTACTACGAAAGCGGACTATATCACAGCTGTTCCAGAACCTACTATTGATATTTCAGCCAGTACAAACTTTGGTTGTACGCCTCCGCTTCAAGTGACATTTTCTAACAATAGTCCTACGACGGATATTGAGTTTAGATGGGATTTTGGCAATGGAGTTACTTTTACTGGACCTAACCCACCAACAGTGGTTTATTCCTCAGAAGGTTGTCATGACGTCACAGTTATTGCTCAAAATATAAATAATGGCTGTACAAAAACAATGAAATTTCCGGAATACATTTGTATTGGTCAGGAAGTAGATTTCAGTGTTAGTCAAACTGAAGCCTGTGTGAATGAGTCGCTTAATTTCCTGGATTCTTCTCCCGAACCGGCAGATAGTGTTATCTGGGATTTTGGCAATGGTGTTCAATCGCGTTCCGGCAACCCGACGTATCAATATCCTGGAGATGGTTGCTTCTCGGTTACCATTACAAGATGGATTGATGGCTGTGATTATACAGAAATGTTGAGTAGTTGTATCCAAATCAATCCATTACCTCAAGCGGATTACAATAATAATAATAGTTTAGGTTGTGAACTGCCACATGTTGTGAATTTTGGAGGAGTTCCCCTTTCTTCTAATATAGATTCCTGGTTTTGGGAGTTTGGAGATGGAGCAACTGCAAATGTGCAAAATCCTATCCATAGTTATACAGAATTTGGAGATTTTCCGGTAACCTTGACAGTAACGGATGTAAATGGTTGTTCCAACTCTTTCATCACGAATTCAATCGCTATTCTGCCGTTAGAGGCTGAAATTATTGAACAAGATATTTCCGGTTGTTCTCCCTTAAGCTTTACCGTTGAAGAAAGTTCGATCTCAATCTCACCCTTGTCAGAATGGGAGTGGATTGTTGAGACACCTGCAAATACGTATACCTCAAATGATCAGGTAGGAATGTTTACCATCCCTGATACTGGTGTTTTTGATGTAAAGTTAATTGTAACCAACACCCTTGGTTGTAAGGATACGGCTATTATTACTGACATGATAACTGTTGGTCAGATACCGGTTGTAGATTTTGTGGCTTCTTCCACCAGAGAGTGTATTGAAGTACCAATTTTGTTTACAAATCAGTCAAGTAATTTTGCCGGAGGGTTTTATTGGACTTTTGGAGATGGAGATGAATCCTTTCTTGAAGGCCCATACCATGAATTCCAGGATACCGGATTTTATGATATCACCTTGACGGTATCTCACAATGGCTGTGAAAACACGGTTGTAAAAGAAAATTACATTCAAATTTTAGAGCCCTTAGCAAAGTTCAATGTTACACAAAATTGTAATGACATTTTGCGGGTAGAGTTTACAGACCGATCTGTTGGTGCTGAGAGGGTAGAGTGGGATTTCGGGGTTTTAAATGTTGATACGGATACCTCAACTGAACGAAGCCCGACCTTTGTTTTTCCTGAGCCGGGGGTTTATACGGTAGCGCAAACTGCGTTTAACTCTAATACTGGTTGTGATCATACAGAGACAATAACGGTTACAGTGGCAGACCCTAAAGCAAAGTTTGGCGTTCCCACAACTCAAGGTTGTATGCCCTTTACTGTCAGTCCTGTTGATTCTTCCGATTGGGCTGACCAATGGGAATGGTCTGCGCCTGGAGCTACTATTCCAAACCCATTTTCCAATCAACCTTCTATTACCTACAACGCGGCTGGAAAATATACTGATATCCAACTGATCATCACTGATGTGAACGGATGTAAAGACACCACCATATTTACGGATACTATTTTTGTCAATAGAATTGATCCTGGCTTTGTTATAACACCAAACACGGGTTGTTTTCCCTTGACTATTAATTTGATTGATACGTCCTCTAATTTATTTGCTACGAATATCCAATGGAATTGGAATATTGGAAGTGGAACTGCAACAGGAGCAAATACAAGTTTTACAGTAAATGAAATTGGAACATTTCCTATTACTTTAACCATTCAGGATGATTGGGGTTGTGTGGGAAGACTTACGCTTAGTAATATGTTGGATGTCACTCGTCCGACAGCTAATTTTGCAACCGTTGATACCTTGAGTTGTGTTCAACATTGTGTACAGTTTGAAGATTTATCCATTGGAAAAAACTTGACTTACTTTTGGGATTTTGGCGATGGCCAAACTTCTACTGATACCACGCCGGAACATTGTTATACTACTGATGGTTTGTACACCGTGTGTTTAACCGTCACCGATATTTATGGATGTGATAGTACTTTGTGTAAAACAGATTATGTGAATATAGCTTCTCCGGTGGCTAATTTCTCAGCTGATTCTACTTTTGCTTCCTGCCCGCCTTTGGAAGTAAATTTTACCAATTCTTCCTTGAATGCCAGCACGTATTTTTGGGATTTTGGCGATGGTAATAATGTTTCCAGAGACACTAATCCGTCAAATACGTATTTCCTTCCAGGAGATTATGAGGTTACCTTGATCGCTACTAATACACCATTTTGTCATGATACACTTGCTTTTGATGATTTAATCGTATTAGATGGTCCCGAAGGAAGTTTTAGCTTTGAAGTTGATTCTAGCTGTGCACCTGTTAGTGTGACTTTAATGGCCAATTCGATTGCTGAATATACTTATATTTGGGACTTCGGCGACGGTGTAACAGATAGCACCGATACCAAAGTTTTAGGAGATACGATCATCTACGAATATACACAAACCGGTCGTTACTTACCGACAGTTAGTTTTATAGATAATATTGGTTGTTTAAGAACTTACATTCCTCCAACGGACATCTTTGTATCAGAACTGGTGCCAGACTTCCTGGCTTCTGATACCTTATTATGCGACAACAACCCACCAGTTAATTTTGCTAATTTGACCTCTACGTCGCACCCAAACAATCTTTCTTTTGAATGGATATTTGACGGTGCAACTCCAGGCAATAGCACGGCATTGATTCCTACGGCTGTCTCCTACAATACACCTGGAGCATTCGATGTCTTTCTAATAGCTCGTAATGATTTTTGCGTGGATACTCTGCGTCGAGTGGCGCATATCGGTGTAGGAGAATCCCCAACTGCTGATTTTACTATGGATGTTACTCAAGGATGTGAACCTCTATTGGTTCAATTTTCTGATGCTTCATCTATTACTACGGGTGCATTGGGAACCTGGAGATGGGATTTTGGTGATGGTAATACTTCCACAGATGCTAACCCCAGTCATACTTTTGTCGGGGCAGGAACTTATGAAGTGACCATGGTTGTTTTTTCCGATGTGGGCTGTAATGATACCATTCGTCAGCAAGTAGTAGTAACAGGGCAAACACCGGTAACTGCCGGAAATGATAAGACGATCTGTATAGGCGAGGCAG
>CBDUIU010000596.1:0-3472 GCA_965367335.1 uncultured Saprospiraceae bacterium | reverse complement strand
AAGGAAGGAAAAATCAGAGTATACGTTGGGTCAAGTGATACGGAGTGGCCACCAAAACCAACTGTAATTATAGCGGAATTGGAAAAACTGATCAATGAAGGTTGGGAATTAACAGGTCATTTACATAATCATTATTGCAAGAAAGATAATAATTACGTTGGAGTACTGGCTCCAAGTTTAGCTGATGCTCAATATTATAAATTTTTGAAAGAAAGCTTCCAGGCGAAAAAGGCACTAATTACAAATGGGTTTCATACCGTAGAAATTGAAAGTAAGGATTTTGAAAAATTTGAATCCCATTGAGCGAATTCAGAGCTAGATAGCCTATCAAAGTCTAAAATTACCATCCAGCGCTATAAATCGACAAAACACTCGTCTTCCGTAACACTTCAGCTAAATAGCCCTAAGGCCGGAGATAACATCCAGGCACCTTCCAAAGAACATCGGACATAGTCGACAAAAGTTGCTCACACTGCTTATATCTACCCAGCTAGTACCAGTACATATAAAAAGGCCCCTCCAGCTATGCGGAAGGGGCCTACAGGGTTTGCGTTTTGTTATTTCGATAATATTATTTTACCGGACCATTAATTTCACAGTCTCCAGTCGTTTGCCGTCAGTGAGGCTAACCACATAGAAACCGGATACCAGGCTGTGATCCACTTTTAGCTGATCTGTCACCCCATCGTATTGGCGCTCCAGTACCTTACGGCCATTAACATCGAGGATGTTCATGACAATAGACGAGCCGGGTTTGAAAACAGAATGATCGATTACTAAGTTGATCGGCTGATTAGCACTTACCGGATTCGGTTCGAGTTTAATCGCATTTGCTACAGGTACTTCATTCGTGGAAGTCGAAAACTGATTGGCGAGCATCGTAATCTCCTGCTGGGTAAGCACCCGGTTATAAAAGCGCAGATCATCCATCAAACCATCGAACGTTTGAGTTTCGGTGGTAAAGGTAAGGTGGTGACCAATGACAAATTCGCCACAGGAGTTCTCCGCCTGGTTATTTGTGGTAGTTCGTCTAACCTCTACACCATCAACGAAAAACGCCCATTCCAGTATTTCGGGATCGAAAGTCAGGGCGAGGTGAATCCAGGTGTCTGCCATATCCAGTTTGTAGCCCGTCCGCAGCGGTACTCCTCCAAGAAAGGAAATGATGCTATCCGGATCGGTATTATTGGTTGGGTTCTGGCGATACAGCACAACACGACCTCGGTTATTGTCAGTCGGTCCACAACCGTTCTTCTGAGCGATATAATTCTGACGGTCTGTTTCCAGAGGCTCTGCCCGGTGGTTGACGAAAAAGGCGAAAGTACCAGGGGTACCATCATCTGCCGCAGGGCCTACTTGTAATGCGCCCCTCGGTGTAACAAAATAGGCATCTTGTCTAAAGAAACGCACGGCTTTTGAGCCTGCTTGTCCATCTACAAAACTCAGGTTGCCGAAGTTTTCAGCAACTGTCCCGGAAATGGTGTCCTTTAGGTTGCCCTCGAAAGGATAGTGGATGACCAAACCTTGCTGTAAATCTTGTGCGGCAAGGCCACTCACGACAAAAAATGCGAAAAGGGTAAAGATTTTTTTCATAACGAACGATTTTAATAATTATTAAAAGGATAATTCCCCTTCCCTGAAAACCCGGTGTCAACCAGATGCTGCTTAATAATAAAGGGTGAAAGGGTACTATCGTTCAAAGTTAAAAAAAAATTAATCTTTCCGTAATAAATTTCAAACTTTAACATGCTGCAAATTAACCGCACCAACGCGCGAATGGTTGCTAATACTTGTCCCTTACCCGGTACCATTGCAGCGCAGTCAAGGTATTCAACTGGGCCCTTAGTGCTGTTACCATTCGAAAATACTTTTTACACAGATGTCGTATACGACAGTTCATCGAATCAAATTTTGACTTTAAAGCAGTAACCACCATAAGTATGGCTTTGGCTTTGCGTCGGGATCGCGTAATTGTGGTTCCCGACAGAAGGCTTTGGATAGAGGTATTTCCATCCCCTGAGATAAAATTACTATCTTTCGATTGTCGTGCTCAGGCTGGACAGAACACCGTTGAGCATGTCCATACCTCCATTACCTCTATATAACATTATGAAAGCACCCATAAAATACTTAAATAGCATTAGCCCGCTGAGTCAAGAGGCCATTCACGCCTTATCTGAATTATTAAGGCCAACTGTGTTGAAAGAGAATGAATATTTTATTGAAGCAGATAAATATGCGAAAGATATTGGTTTCCTTGAATCAGGAGTAGCCAGAGCCTTCTTTGTCAATAAAGAAGGAAAAGAATATAATAAACAGTTTTTTGCAGGACCTACTCTAATCGGGGCATATGCTTCGCTATTGACGAAACAAAAAAACAAAATAGCACAAAAGACATTAACTGAGTGCAAAATATGGAAAGTATCCTTTAGTGAAATCGAATTACTGTATACAAAATTTCACGACCTTGAACGACTGGGAAGAAAGATTGCAGAGTACTATTTTCTCGAAAAAGAAAAAAAAGAACTCGAAATGGCTTTATTGGATGCTGAAAAACGATACCTGATTTTACGAGAAGAATTTCCCGGTCTTGAAATGAAAATCCCTCAGTATCATATTGCCTCTTATCTAGGAATAAGTCCTACACAGCTGAGTAGAGTAAGAAATAAAATGTCAACACGATAATGCGCCAGTAAACCATTTCGGGTTTAACATGCGAAATGTTGGAAGGTATAATTCAGGTATAACAAATAGCAACTATGAAAGAATTTTGGGAAGAAGCATTTAAAGATAAACAGGAGATGTGGGGATTAGCCCCTGCAAAATCTACCTTACTGGCAAATGATATTTTTATCGCAAATAACGTAAAGAACGTACTAATCCCCGGAATCGGCTATGGACGAAATGCTAAACCTTTCATAGCGCATGGAATGAGCGTAACGGGAATTGAAATCTCTCAAACTGCCATTGATATAGCTAACCACCATTTCGGTAATAAGCTGACAATTCACCACGGCTCTGTAACTGAAATGCCTTTTGACAACAACCTGTATGACGGCATATTTTGCCACGCATTAATTCACTTGCTAGGCAAAGAAGAAAGGGTAAAATTAATAAAGGACTGTTATCATCAACTAAAGGAAAACAGTTTTATGATTTTCACCACGATTACGAAAGAAGCTCAAACTTATGGACAAGGAGCCTACATAAGTAAGGATAGATTTAAGATGTTTGGTGGCGCAAAAATGTTCTTTTATGAGAAAGCAACAATAGCAAAAGAATTTGGCAATGCAGGACTTTGTGAAATCACAGCCGTGAAAGAGAATTATCCCTTTTATCTGATAAAATGCAAAAAGGGGAAAAATCAATAACATGATATTCACGAATCAGGTCCGGTAAATGTTGGTCAAACAGTATCCCGCAAACGTTGCAAGCTATTAAAATGGAAAAAGAAATTCCAAAAATATTATTC
>CBDUIU010000595.1:0-3493 GCA_965367335.1 uncultured Saprospiraceae bacterium | reverse complement strand
TGGGATAAACT
The DNA here is from genome assembly GCA_965367335.1 of uncultured Saprospiraceae bacterium. Taxonomy (GTDB): domain Bacteria; phylum Bacteroidota; class Bacteroidia; order Chitinophagales; family Saprospiraceae; genus CBDUIU01. Next base: position 3,482 of record CBDUIU010000595.1, on the reverse strand, counting down.
GGTAAGCTGGTTTGACGGCTTTATACTCGCACTTCCGAATATTATCATAGCTGCCATAGTCCTGGGGGTGTCTATCTATGCCTCCCGATACCTTAAGCAACTGGTTAAGAAAACCTTACTGAAGACGACAAATAACCTGACCGTAATTGGCGTGCTTTCCAATATTGTTGTAGCTGTCTTTATGATAGTTACTCTATTTATCGCACTCAATATATTGAACTTGAGTGATGCAGTAACAGCTTTACTGGGAACAGCAGGAGTCGTCGGTCTGGCCGTTGGTCTGGCCCTTCAGGATCCTATGATCAACCTTTTTTCAGGAGTGCTGATGAGTGTCCGGGAATATTATAAAATTGGCGACCTGGTAGAAACCAACGGATATTTTGGAAAGATCAGGAAAATAACACTGCGTTCTACGGTGATTGAACAACCGGACGGACAATTGGTCATTATTCCTAATAAGGATATCCTGCAAAAACCCATAAAGAATTTTTCTAATACCGGTCAACGAAGGGTAGATGTAAGTTGCGGGGTTTCTTATGGTGATGACCTTGAAGAAGTAAAAGAGATAGCAATCAATGCTTTAAAAGAGTCAGGAATGAAATTTACTCAGGATCGTCCGATCGAGTTGTTTTTCAACGAATTTGGAGATAGCTCCATCAATTTTACGATCAGGTTCTGGAAAAGCATAATTGACCAAAGAGATTATCTGGCAGCCCAGGATAAAGCAATTATTGCCATCAAGAAAGCTTTTGATAAACATGAGGTTACGATACCATTTCCGATCCGGACCCTTGATTTCGGTGTAAAAGGTGGCCTGGGGATCAAAGAAGTTTATCCTCCGGAACAATTGAAAATCGCCTCGTCCAACGGCCATGCAAATGCTGAAGCGGGCAATTAAACAAAAGTTTTAAAAACCACTTAAATAAAAGACATGTACGATCTTGATAGCAAAGAAAATTTTAAAAAAGAACTGAATAGCCTGATCCGTCGGTTAGACGAGCACATCAAGGCTCAGTCAGAAAAAGTAACGATTACAGAGGGAGCACCTTCCAATGGAGCGGCTTCGGAAATCAACGAATTGAAAGTACATCGTTACAAAATGAAAGAAGCCCTGATTTGGGTTAATGATGCCTCTGATGAAAAATGGCGGGCTCACAAAGGCCGCTTACAGGAGGCTTTCAAAGAAGCAGATAATTTTATAGCATAAAACCTATTTTTTTAAACCATAAAACATATAAATCGATGAAAAATTCAGATAAGATGTTCATAGGCTTCGGCCTCGGATTAATTGCCGGCGGAATTGCCGGGTACTACCTGCGTTCGGATGAAGGACAGGAAATGCAGAAAAAAGCAAAGAAAAATCTTCAAAAGCTAAATGATGATGTTCAGAAAACGCTTAAAGAGCAATCAGAAGTGATCAGCAATAAATTGAATGAAACGGCTAAATCCACTAAATCCTGGATTAATGAAATGACCGAAACCGTTAAAAATAAAATTGCTAAAACCTCTGATGCTGCTGAAAATGTAGTGGAAGATGTAACAGACAGTTTCAACGATGGCGTAGAAAGCGCCCGAAGAAAAATCAATGAGAAAGCGAATACAGTCAACAACGTCGTAGAAAAAAACTAAGCGTTTTTGACTACTGAGGCATCAATATTTGATGCCTCAGTACTTCTTTTTCAGCACATTCAAAACGCAGCAACATGAATACGGACGAATTATTAAAATCAACAGGGGAGACCGTAGAGTATGCACGGCTTTATGCCCAGCAAAAAATAGATCATACCAAACTGGAAGTAGCCAAGCGTGTGGCAATTACTACATCTAATATCATCACTCAGGCTATAGTAGGCATGCTTGCTTTTATGGTCGTGATTTTTTTGTCTCTCGCATTAGGGTTCTTCCTCGCAGGGATTTTAGACTCTTTTGCTTTAGCTTTCGTCATAGTGGCTTTAATCTATATGATAGCTACAGCTGTTGTGGTGTATTTCAAAAATCCCATCATCACTAATCCGGTACTAAGTGCGGTACTTAAAAACCTCCTTGATTAACCTCTAATTCACAATAAACATGATTGATAATATCGAAAGCCTGGAGCAACTGGAAAAAGAAAAGGAAAAACTGGAAATGATGATGAAAGTAACCAAGGATGCTTTAGCTCAAAGCCTGGGGACCAATCGTAAACAACTCAAGGATTTCCTTTTGAAGAAAGTTGCTATTCCGGCCGGAGCGATCGGAATCGGTGCTTATGCTGCCAACAAAATCGTCAGCTCCAATCAAAACACTAAAAAAGAAAAGAAAAACGCCCTTGCAACTGCAGGATTTTGGTCTACCGTAGCTCCTTTGGCTATGAATTTTGTCCAAACTTTTTATCTCCAGAAACAAAATAAAGAAATGGAAGAAAATCAACAGGAAATCAGTAAAGTATTGCAAGAAGTATCCTAAACATGATTGACAGCACGGCCCTTAGTTTTTATTGGAATGTATTAAAAGCCTCATTCTCCAAATTCAGTGATGATGATATTTTTACGCATTCCGCAGCGCTGTCCTATTATACGATTTTCTCCTTACCCCCCATGTTGCTGATCATCGTTTATGTTGCGACCTTATTCACTACAGAGGCCCAGGTAAAAGAGGTATTGTTTTCCCAAATCGGGGAATTGGTTGGGCGTGACGGTGCCATACAATTGTACGAAACCATTCATAATCTTCAAATCTTTGAACCTTCTATCTGGGCTACGATTCTTGGTGTCAGCGTCCTGGTTTTTACCTCAACGACTGTATTCGTCACCATCCAAAATGCCCTGAATATTATTTTTCAGGTCAAACCAAAACCTAAAGGTTCGGGTTTCCTGAAAATGATTAAAGACCGGGTGCTTTCTTTTGCGCTCGTTATCGGATTAGCTTTTATCCTCCTGGTTTCATTAGCGGTTAATGCGCTTATTGCCGCCTTCGGAGATTACCTGGAGGAATGGATCGGTGGTGTTTCAACAGCACTCACACTTTTTACAACTATAGTCTTTCCTTTTATAATCATCACCTTGATTTTCGCAAGTATTTTCAAACTCCTGCCGGACGTGAAGCTGAAGTGGAAGGATACCTGGTTTGGAGCTATTCTTACCAGCTTTTTATTTGGAGGCGGTAAATACCTGATCAGTTTTTATATCGGAAACAGTAATATTGCAGGCTTATACGAAACCGCCGGTAGCGTCATGGTCATTATGGTATGGGTTTTTTATGCTTCTCTGATCTTTATGTTTGGTGCAGTATTCACATTCACTCGTATGAAAATGATGGGGGAAAAAATGAAAGCACAAGACTATGCCGTAAAGGTAGTGCACAAAGCAATCGAAAAACCTGAATCCGCATTAGGCCCCGAAAGGTAATCAGTGAATCCATAAAATCATGAAACTGACCTTCTCAAAATACGATCCTCATTCTATTGTTAAGGATTTAGCTTCCCAGCTTAACAAAACTTCCCT
>CBDUIU010000594.1:0-3512 GCA_965367335.1 uncultured Saprospiraceae bacterium | reverse complement strand
ATAACCCTGGTGAAGCCGACAACGGAAAATGCCGGCGCCTGCTGTTCCTCCCCATAGGTAACCATTATTGTCCATAGTCAGGGAACGGATTGGCGCATTAGGTAGGCCATCAATTGATGAAAAGTTGGTCCAACTTGTATCACTAATTAAATATCCAATACCGGTGTTACCTGCATACCATAACTGCTGTTGGTCGTCAAAAAAAAGTTGGAAGATCTGATTGGAGCCCAGGCCATTTGTTTTGGAAAACTGTTGAAAAGTAAAACGAGTAAGTGTACTGTCTCCAGGGAAAGTATCCAGACGACAAATGCCGGCATTGGCCGTGGCAGCCCAAATTCGTCCCATTCTATCCTGAACAATATCCGTGATGTTATTGCTACCAAGTTCGTCCTGACCCCCGACAAAATAAAAAGCACGATCATCATACATTGCCAGACCTCGGTTGTCAGTACCAATCCAGAGTCGCTTTTGTTGATCTTGAAAAAGCGCATGTGGGATAAGAGTAGGGAATTCAGTATGAGTTTCCACTCGATTATGTTGCAGGCTGACAATGCCGCTGTTAGTGCCAATCCAAAGTCTTTCTTGTTTGTCAGGGAAAAGACATAAAATATTTTGCTGCCTCAATTCCGGAATTTGATCAAAGGGGGAGTAGGCGAGCTCAGTATAGCGAAGTAGCCCGTTAGTCGTTCCGATCCAGTGTTGTCCCCATAGGTCGATTGTAATTGTAGTTGTATTGTTGAAAAGTTTGTTGGTAAGTGGGCTGGGGCGACTTAAGGATTGTTGTGCAGGATCCCAAATTTGCATGCCTTGATCTGCAGTGCCGATCCAAAGCCTTTTGTCAGGAGTAGCGTAAAGGGTTTGAATAGAGGGAGGAAAGGGAAAAGGAATGTTTTGGTTTACAAAAATCTGATGGTGAAAAAGATCCACCTGACCATTTTGGAAAGCCACATAGAGCGAATCATTTTTAATTTGGCTTATACCTCTGACTTTGATGCCGGAAGCACCTTTATTGCCAGCGAAAAGGCTTAGTTTACCTTTGCGTAAGCGATATAAGCCATTGTCTGTCCCTATCCACAAATCGCCGTTAGATGAGGATTGAAGGTCATAAACAGGAATTCGCCCCAGTTGTGGCTCGTATTGTAGCTGTCCCTTTTCAATATAGTGTAAACCTTGTTCTGAACCGATCCAAATAACTCCTGAGGCTACTTCTGTAATAACATTGATCTTACTTTCCAGGTTTTTAGAAACAGTAAATTGCTGCCCATCGAAATAAGCTAAGCCCGAAGCGGTACCAACCCAAATGACTCCATGTTGGTCTTGACACAAAGCATGGATACGATCGTCGGGTAATCCGTGTTGACTGGAAAAGTTTTCGAAGTGAATGCCATCAAAACGCGATAAACCTGCACTTTTTGTTCCTGCCCAGATATAGCCATAACTATCGCTGAGTACACAGGTAATGCTAGACTGCGGTAAGCCATCAGTGGTGGTATAGCGTTGTAGCTGTACGGACTGGGCTCTTAGCAATGAAGGAATAGCTAATGAGAGGAAAATGAAAAAAGAAGTGAATCGATTCATTGTGTTTTACAAACGCGCGTAAAACAAATGTAATTATATTTTTTGGGATCGTGGAGCTGGAAATGCCAAGGGGAATAACCATGAAAGTTATTCATTAAGCTGCTAACTTTATAACAAAGCCGCTCCATATACCCCGGCACTATCCCCTAGCTTTGGTTTCAGAAAAGGAGTCGCCAGGCTATAGTTAAAGATGTGCTTTTCTACTTCCCAAATACCGTCAGAATAGAGCAAGTCAATATTGCCAAGGCCTCCTCCAAGCACAATCACGTCCGGGTCAACCACATTGATCACGATAGACATAGCTTTTCCGAAATAATGTAATAAACGATGGATGGTTTTTGTGGCTTCGGGATCACTATTTTTTTGGTAGCTCTTGATGATTTGTTTTAAAGGTTTCTGGTGACCGCTAATTTCCTGATAATATTTTTCTAATGCCGGGCCTGAGATCAGGGTTTCTACACAACCTTTTTTCCCACAATAACAATCTCCTCCAGACCGATCTAAAAATACATGCCCCCATTCTCCGGCAATGCCATGCCTACCTTTTATAATTTCTCCATTTACGACGTAGCCACCACCAACACCGGTTCCCAGGATTACACCAAAAACGGTTTTCGCTCGTGGTGCTTTTTCCGGAACAACACCCAAAAGGGTTTCCGCAATAGCAAAACAATTGGCATCATTGGCCATCCGGATCGGGATGCCTAATGCCAGTTCCAGGTCTCTTTTTAAGGGCTGTCCGTTAAGGCAGGTGGTATTGCAATTCTTCATCGTACGCGTAGCCGGATCCAGCACGCCTGGGGTACCAATACCAAGAGACTGTGGCTTGATGCCGGTCTCGGCTGTCAATACTTCGACCAGACGGGCGACCTGTTGGATCACATGATCGTAGCCTTTTTGAGCTTCGGTAGGAATGCGTAGACGTTTTAGTACATCGGGTTTTTCCCGTTCACTTAAAATAACACCTTCAATCTTAGTTCCTCCTAAATCTATTCCCCAGAGGGGTCCCATTTCTGCCATAATTTGCTTTGTAATCGGTTGTTGAATCGGGAGAGTCTGCTAATTGTACGTGTCGTCCCGTTACGTGTTGCTTTTACCCAAAAATAATCATAATTTTGTATCTCAATTTTAAGAACAATAATGAAACCACATTTTAATATAATTATTAGCATTATTATTCGTCACGTACAGTACAATCTGTAAGGCTAAAAATGCTATGATCATCAAAAAGCTCCGACAGATTGAATACAGTTTGTCGGAGCTTTTTATTAGTAAAATAGCTTAAACTAAGGGAGAAAATTAATTTTTAGCGCACTATCCCTATCTTTGCGCGCTCAAGTCTGCCCCATGGATGGATTGTGATCATAAAAAACGACTAACTCATGTATAAAGAATTCAAATCCCTCAACCTGCCTCAGATCGATAAAGACATGCTCGAATTCTGGAAGGAGGCTGGTATTTTTGAAAAAAGCGTCGATCAGCGAGATCCTGAAAATAGCTTTGTCTTCTATGAAGGCCCTCCATCGGCTAATGGGAAACCCGGCATTCATCACGTAATGGCACGTACCGTAAAAGATTTGTTCTGCCGTTTTCACACGATGAAAGGCCAACGGGTGGAGCGGAAAGGTGGCTGGGATACGCACGGTCTTCCGATTGAGCTGAGTGTAGAAAAAGAGCTCGGTATCACTAAAGAGGATATTGGTGTAAAAATCTCGGTAGATGACTATAACAAGAAATGCCGGGAAGTCGTCATGCGCTATAAAGATCTTTGGGATGATTTAACAATCAAAATGGGATACTGGGTGGACCTGGATAATCCATATATCACTTACGAAAGCGAGTACATCGAATCCGTATGGTGGTTGTTGAAAAGGTTGTATGATAAAGACCTGATGTATAAAGGTTACACGATTCAGCCTTATTCTCCGGCTGCT
>CBDUIU010000593.1:0-3514 GCA_965367335.1 uncultured Saprospiraceae bacterium | reverse complement strand
AAGGAATTTTTGTAGGTTATTCCAGTGGAGGAGCGATGCAGGGCGTGTTTAAGATAAAAGATGAACTAAAAGATGATGATTTGGTTGTCGTACTATTCCCTGATCACGGAAGTCGTTATTTAGGGAAAATTTTTAATGATGAGTGGATGGAAGAGCAGGGCTTTCTCTATACCCACAACAACTATAAATATATGCTCAAATTCCGTCGCTTTTTAAGAAGTATTTCTTAGAACCAAAGCGCGTGATTGATCTCCTTTGTATCAAGATTTGTCTTGATAAAGATACATTTTATCCTTTTTTTATAAAAAATTCACGAAAGCCCCATAAAAAGCCAGATATTGCGAATTCTTTTTAATGATATGCTTAATAATAGGGTGATGGTAGCTTGGTTTTAGCTCTGTGTATTGCCAACAATTCATTACATTCAGTTAATCACAATTACTATGATTTTAGAACAAATAGAAAGAAGGTCTGGACTAACTAGTGAAGAGTTTAGAGAAGAATACATTCTGAAAAACAAACCAGTCATTTTTACAGATTTGGTAAAGGACTGGCCCGCAACTACTGAATGGACTTTTGATAATTTACGGAATAAGTATGGACACATTGAAGTGCCTTTGTATGATAATGATTTCCGTAAGGCTGGGAAAGATTACTTAACGCCCAAAAAGAAAATGAAATTCGGGGATTATTTAACCTTAATCGAAAATGAACCTACGGAACTACGGATGTTCCTGTTCAATATCTTTAAGCATGCTCCCGAAATGGTCAATGATTTTTCCATGCCTAATATTTCTACTGGCTGGTTGAAAAATTTTCCGTTTATGTTCTTTGGTGGTCAGGGGTCTAAGGTGGATCTACACTACGATTTGGACTGCGCTTCTATTTTCCTGACGCAATTCCAGCGCAAGAAAAAAGTTATTCTTTTTCCGCCGGATCAGGGAGACTATTTGTACCAACACCCCTATACCGTACAAAGTGAAGTCATGCTGGATGCACCTGATTTTGAAAAACATCCTGCCCTGGCTAAAGCCCGTGGCATGGAAACCGTCCTCGAACATGGTGAGACCTTATATATGCCATCGCTGTATTGGCACTATATGTACTACACCGAAGGAGGTTTTTCGCTTAGCTTACGTACGCATAGTGCTTATACCCGAATGCGTGGCATCTTTAATGTCAGCCGTCATCTTGTTGTTGATAAAGGGATGAATTTTGTCCTGGGTGATAAATGGAGCTCTTACAAGGCCAATGCTGCCCAACGTCGCGCGAAGGAGGCACTGTCCATGGCATAACTTGTCAATTGAAAAATTTAAGGTATAGGGTTTATGGTGTTCTACCGTAGGCCCTATACATGTTTTTAGGGTTTTGACCTCGCGATTGTTTTCCTAAATTCAAACCGGTTAACTGCTTTATTTAAAACATACTTCTTCGAGCAAAACTACATTCAATGAAAATTCTCCTTACAGGAGCTGACGGCCTTCTTGGTAGTAACCTCACCCGCGAACTTCTTAATCGAGGTCATGAGGTGAAAGCTTTTTTGTTGCCCAATAGTCCATCCCGCACCTTAGATAAGTTGCCGATTGAACGTTTTGAAGGCAATATCCTTCAGGTAAAAGACTTAGAAACTGCTGCTGCTGGTTGTGATGCGATCATCCATGCTGCAGCAAATACTTCAATCTGGCCCGATCGTTCAGAGATTGTACGCAAGGTTAATGTTGTAGGAACGGCAAACGTAGCTCAGGCTGCCCTTACAGCCAATGTCCAACGCCTCGTTTATGTCGGTACAGCCAACTCATTCGGTTTTGGGTCTAAGGCAAATCCGGGAAATGAATCTCAACCTTACCGGGCGGCTAAATATGGCTTGGATTACACGGATTCCAAGCTGGAAGCGCAGCAGCTTCTCCTGAAAGCTGTTAAAGAACAAGGACTACCTGCGATTATCCTGAACCCTACATTTATGCTGGGCCCTTATGACTCTAAGCCCAGCGCAGGAGCTATGGTCAAAGCAGTTTATGAGGGCAAGGTGCCCGGATATACTAGTGGTGGCCGTAATTATGTTTACGTCAAAGATGCTGCTGTGGCCATTGCCAATGCCTTGTCGATGGGCCGGATTGGCGAGTGTTATATCATTGGTCATGAAAATATGAATTACCAGGAAGCTTTTGGCCGGATTGCCCGCATCATTGGCGTTAAAGCTCCGGCTATACCGATTCCTGGGTGGGCCAGTAAATTATATGGCGGGATCGGTTCCTTTTACGGAAAATTAACCGGTAATGCCCCTACCGTTAGCTTAGCGATGGCCCGTATCTCTACTGATGAGCATTACTTTACGGCCCAAAAAGCAATTGAGGAATTAAAACTACCCCAGACGAATGTAGATATTGCGATCAGAGAGTCCTTTGAATGGATGCGGGATAATGGTGTTTTGTAAAGTTAAAAGTTAAAGCTTTTGCCTCGCTCCTTACTAGTGTTCAAAAATCCTACATAACTTGCTTTCTGTGTATAGAAAATAAAAATCCTTGAACCAGTATATTTAAAACGCGATAGCACGCTAGGTACGATCATCTGACTTCTGACAAAGTCGGCTTAGCCGACATATTCGGACCTCTGACAGCGAAGCGTTCTAAAACATAGCTATATGAAAAACAAAGTTGTACTTATTACGGGTTCCAGTATGGGCATTGGCAAAACCATGGCCTGGAGGATGGCAGAGCTAGGTGCTACCGTTATTCTAAATGCACGGAACCAACAACGGTTACAAAAAACTTTTGAAGATTTTCAGACGGCTGGTTTTCAAGGCCTCGCCCTTGCCGGTGACGTTGCTAAGGTGGATGACTGCCAACGCTTGATCGATAGAACGATAGATGCTTTTGGCCGCCTGGACGTCCTCGTAAATAATGCCGGGATCTCCATGGAAGGTACCTTGGATAGCCTGTCGCCAGATGTATTTAAAAAGGTCATTGATGTAAATATTTTGGGATCGGTATACCCGACTCAGGTTGCCTTGCCTTTATTACGGGAAAGCAAAGGTAGCGTGATCTTCATTGGCTCGGTCGCGGGCATTCGAGGTATCCCCAAGTATTCTGCCTACTCTGCTTCTAAAATGGCCCTCACCGCCATTGCAGAATCTCTAGCCATAGAAGAGCAAGATAGTGGTGTACACATTGGCTTAGCTTACGTTGGTTTTACGGAGAATGACCCGGATAAAACCATCTACGACGCTGATGGTAATATTATTCCCCAACCTAAACGGGACTTTATCAAAGCAGAGTCACCAGAGGAGGTAGCCCGCCGGATTATCAATATGATCGAAACCAGAAAGTTTAAACAAGTCTTTACGCCCTTAGGAAAATTAAATGCTATTGTAAACAAGTGGATGCCTGCTTTGGGAGGATATATCCTGGGGAGGAATTATCGAGATCGAGGGTGAGCGATCATTGCGGGGCTTGATTTTAAAAGTGAGTAGTGGTAAGAAGCTAGTCTTAACGAGCCAGGAAAAATCCTCCTCAAT
>CBDUIU010000592.1:0-3523 GCA_965367335.1 uncultured Saprospiraceae bacterium | reverse complement strand
GTTTCGTTTGACCTATTCATTGTCTGGTTAATAAACAAGTGCTCCCGGGGACATGTATCAGCATACGCAGGCGTGGCCTGTTCGTCACTTTCTTTTCTTTTAATCTTCTGAAATTTGATTATATTTCTTTGAATATTGGTTAACACCCCATTAACAATGAAAAGATTGGGCTTATTTGATAACTATTTCCTTCGGATTGATAAACTTTATCAGGAGGAGTTCCGGGCTAAACTGAGAAGAGATAATGTAGAAAGAGTTTATATTCTTTGTTGCATTGGTATATTATTTTTCGTGCTCTTATTAATCCTGGATTACCTCAGATATTACAATGGTGTTCTGCAAACCAATGTGATCTTTCGGTTCCTTTTTTACGATCATCTTGCACTTGCTGCTCTTATTATTCCCGTCATCATTATTTCCAGGAATAGAGAACACATTCAGCGTGGCCAATACAAATACAGTCTTGCAATCATTTACGCAAGCATGATCTATATAGCCTTTGTATTGCTGACGATGGCTATCTTGAGTATCATCGACAGAAATGCGGTAGTGGTGTTTGTGTTGTTTGTACTCCTGATTAATTTCGTTGTTATTTTTCCACACATTGAACGAGTCATCTTTAATTTATTAAGCCTATTAATAATTGTCACTGCCATTTATATCATTGATGTAAGGCTGGATAGGGGTATGATATCGATGTATATCAATTCTTTGGAGTGTGTTAGTGTGGCTGGTCTTGCATTTGCACTTTCAACCTATCTTTATAACAATGAAGTCAAGCGATTTACTTATGAAAGTATTCTGCGAGAGAATAATTTACTCCTGGAAAAAGAAAAGAAGGTTTCAAATACAATGGCCCGAAAGCTCGAAGAATTGAATGCTCAGAAAAGTAAATTATATACAAACATTACCCATGAATTCAGAACACCGCTAACCGTTATTTTAGGAATGAGTGATCGTCTTCGTTCACATATCAGTAAGTGGGATAAAGAGAAAAAAGAGGAGGCGCTGGATATTATTGAGCGCAATGGAAAAAACCTGCTGCACCTCATCAATGAAATGTTATCGCTGAGTAAGCTGGAAACGGGTCTTGTCAAATTGAATCTGGTACAGAGAGATATTATTTCGTTCCTCAGATATATCAACGAATCGTTTCAGTCTTACGCGCTATCAAAAGATATTCACTTAACCTTTTTAACAGAACTGGAATCCTTTACGATGGACGTTGACATAGAAAAGATGCAACAGATTCTTTCTAACCTTCTTTCAAATGCCATTAAATTTACTCCAGAAGGTGGTTGGATAAAGGTTTTAGTAAAAGTAGCAGAAGCGCAGGATTCCGAAACCTTGATTATCAATGTTAAAGATTCCGGAATAGGAATTCCAGTTGAAAAGTTATCCAATATTTTTGATCGATTCTATCAGGTAGATGATGCCACAACCCGACAAAAAGGTGGCTCTGGTATTGGCTTGTCCTTGACAAAAGAATTGGTAAAATTAATGAATGGCGATATCATGGTTAGCAGTGAACAGGGTAAAGGAACGGAATTCAGCATACGCTTGCCCGTCAGCAGACAGGCTAAAAAAGTAACAGCGGAACAAGCTTTAGCGCTACCTGATTCTATTTATATTCCTTCATTTATTCAGCCAACTAAGTTAAATAGCCCGGGAACTTTTGCTCCCCAGACTTTATTGCCACTAATCCTAATTATTGAAGACAATTTAGATGTAGCCTATTACCTCCAATCCTGCTTAAATAACAATTACCGGGTTGAAATCGCCTATGATGGGAAAAAAGGGATCGATAAAGCAATTAAGCTTGTGCCCGACATCATCATAAGTGATGTAATGATGCCGGGAAAGGATGGTTATGAAGTCTGTACTACGCTTAAGCAGGATGAACGCACCAGCCATATTCCAATTATCTTGTTAACAGCCAAAGTATCCACCTCGGATAAACTTACCGGCTTAGAAAGTGGCGCTGATGCCTATCTTGCCAAACCATTTGACAGAAAAGAATTATTACTACGCATTAAAAACCTGGTAGAGCTGAAGGAACAACTCCAAAAGAAGTATGAAAAAGGCAGTGCGTTTTGGCAAAATCTATCTTCGAAGCCAACTACCCAATCGCTCCATCCGGAAGATGAATTTCTAAATAAGGTAAACAAACATATTCAGGATAACCTCAGCGACGAAAATTTTGGTAATGTCCAATTGTGTAAAAAAATGGCGATGAGCCGTTCCCAAATTCATCGTAAGATTAAAGCCCTAACCAGTCTCTCTACTTCTATTTATATTCGGACCCTTCGACTCTATAAGGCCAAAGAACTGCTCCACACCACTGATTTAAATATCTCCGAAATTGCTTATGACGTGGGTTTTAAAGATCCAAATTACTTTACCCGCGCTTTTACAGAAGAATTTAATGCCTCTCCCAGTGCGATACGCAAATAACTGATAATCAGCAGTTAACACAATCATTTCTCATCTCCTTGCAACAATAATACTAATCTTTTATAGGGTTTGCATCAATAATGCGAACGTTTGAAACAATGCTCCTGGCAGGTCAGGCAGGCTGCCCCCATATTTGTGTCAATAGCCACTAAGGCTAAAAAATGCACAGTAAATTTTTTCAAACAAAACACCCATATCATGAAAGTCAAAATGATCATCCTGCTCACAGCCCTTAATTTTACAGTCCTTTCACAGCTAGCTGCCCAAACCTCCAACAGTCGTCAATCTATTGCAGTAATGAATGTTGACGCTTTTGGCTTTTCCTTTAATCCTGAACAAATGCGAAACCTTGTACATGTTGAACTATTAAAACTAAAATTGTATGACGTTATTGATGGTAATGAAATTGATTTTTTAATGAAAGAAAATCAGATCAATCCACGCTACTGTTACAATGCATCCTGTCTGATTGAGCTTGGAGAAAAATTAGGGGCAGATAAGATGTTGACCGGAAAAGTGGAAATATTCGGTGAAAAAATATTGATTAATTTCCGCCTGATCGATGTTAAAATGGAACGAGTGATTGTGAACGAGGTCTGGGAGTTTTTAAATCTTCCTGATCAGGTTCAATCGATGATCAAGTTATCACTTCAGCAAATGTTAGATAAGCAGGTAGACGAAGCCCTCATGAGTAAACTAACCAAAAGATTAGCTTTTGAAAATACCGATGATCTGCAAAGTAATGAAAGCTTGAAATTAGAAGGACCACGAATGGGCGTTACCATTTTTTCTGGCGACCTCGCTAAAGGATTTGAACTGGATAAAAAGTTGGGTGGATATGCTGCGTCACCAGTAATGTTCCAATTCGGCTATCAATTTGAAGTACGGTATCTCAGCTCTGAGCATTTACAAGCAGTTTTTGAGTTCATCCCGCTTATCACCGGTCTTGATCAAGGACTATTTATCCCTTCCTTTTCCCTGCTTCATGGATTAAGAACTAATAATTCAGGTTTTGAGTTTGCTGTAGGTCCTGTTTTTAGTGTGGTTAAAATGAAAAATTTGGATAATG